>JAVQWE010000212.1:0-5433 GCA_033579175.1 Phycisphaerales bacterium
GACCTCGTCGGGGAAATCCGCAATGGTGGCTGTTCGGAGGTCATCTAGCCAGACGAACACCGTGTCGCCGAAGCGCATTGTTCGGTGCGCGAGGATCGGTGCGATCTCGAAATCGCCGAGGAGCAATGGGCGCGCTTCGAAGGCTCGAAACCGTGCATTGTAGCTGACGCCAGTGACGATGATAGGCTCTTTTTCATAGCACAGCACCTCGAACACGATCTTATCCAGCCGCCCCTGCCCGTCGCGGACGCCATGGCGGAAAACACCGAACGATGGCTCCCTCTTCGGCGCCGCTTGGCTCATGCGTCGGGCAGGTTTGCTCGACGCCTCCGGACGCACGAGACATTGCGCGGCGGTCCCGACGAGGATAATTGCGGTGATCACGCCGATCGTGGCGGAGAATCCAATTGCGGCGTACCAGCCGAGGCGTCGCATGATGCGGCCTTTGGCGCCCGCTCTGATCACCGGCCAATCCAGCGGCACTTCCGACGACGGGGTTGGCGGGCGTGATGGCGCCGGTGCCGGTGGCGGCTGCGGGGGCGGAGGAACGTCGGGGATTCTGGTGATCGAGGCGACGAGCCAGCCCCTCTGTCCGGCCAGGCGGACCGCCTCATCTTCAGTTCCCGCCTCGATCTCGATGTGGGCTTCCGCTCCCGTCTGACGATCGGCAACTTCAAGCCGGTAGCGGGCCATAATCTGTCCCTCACTTCATTCGCCGCTCTGATTGTCCTGTCCGGGCGCGTGCGCCCGCCAGGCTGCCTGCTGACTTTCCTTCAGATCATCCGCGAATTTCTTCAGCCGCCGATCCAATTCGGCCAGGTACATCTCCTGCTGCGGATCGATCGTAACTCCCTCTTGGCGCATCAGCTCCACCAGTCCCTGGATCAACAATTGCCGTCGCGCCGGGTCCTCGTTGACGATCGCCCGGCGCAGCGGTTCCGGCAAACTGCACACGAAACGAAGGATCCGCTGGAACGTGTCCTCGAGGGTTCGCCCATAGGCGCTGGCCAGCTTGCGCAGCATGCGATGCGCCTTGGGCCGGAGGTTGTGCCCGCCAACTTTCTGTCGCCCCCGCCGCCGCGCTCCCGCCGCATTGAATGACTCACCGTCGGCTACCACAAGACACTTTTCCCCGAAATTCCTCCACTTCTCAAATCCTTATGCGACAATGACTGAAGAGCCATCAATTTCTCATATGCGAAATTACTTTCTCGAATTCCTTGATTCTTGACAACACTTCTTCATTCGCTTGATGTTCGATTCCTCGCACGATTTCTTGCAAAAGGGCGTCTCTACTGATTAGTGAATTTCGCCCGGCGTGCCGTAAGGGCTGCGGTATGGCCCGACCTGCTTGCCGCCGCGTCTTGGCATAATCTTTGCATGTTCTGATCCGCGGCGGGGCACACGGGGATGTTTCACAGGGCCGCGGACTGCCACGTGGCCGTAGCGGTGCTTTCCCGGGGCTCCGAGGCGACAAGCTGAACCGTTGCTGGGGCGTCGTGCCGGCGGGAAGATGGGACGACCTTCGCAGAAGCATGCCGCGCCGCCGGCGGGTCGCGATAGAAAACCAGTCGTTGCCAACCCTCGGGGATGCTGAGCTCGACCACAACACCTCGCCCGCTGGAAGTCCGGCGAAGACCGATTCGCACAGCAAGCGTCGAGCCTCAGAGAAAAACCAGTAGTGACCGCCTTTTTTGTACAGCATGTGAAAGTCAATAATCAGTAGTGACCCCTTTTTGCCCTCGTCCAGCCACCCACCCCAGCATACCGTCCCGTCGGGGCATTTGTATCAGGTGCGGTTCCAAGAATTTTCCGATTTCATGATCACCGGCCGTCCCGCACCGGATGCGGGTAAGCGGTATCCAACCCGGCAAACCAAGCTGACCAGACGAGCGGCGGCGTTGGAAAAGCGCAATCGCGGGGGGTTGAGGCGCTGCGGGGAATGCCGCGGTTAGAATCGCCGCTGACCCGGCCGCGAGATCGAGCTGAGATTCGGAATCAAGCACTGCCCCCACCACAATTGACCGACCTTCGCCCAAGCGTGCCGCGCGGCCGGCGGTACGGACTTAAGAACTGGACCTTACAAATCCTCTTGAAGCCGACTGTGACTGAAACGCCAGGAAAGCCCGGACTCTGCCATCGGCTGGTTTGCACAGCAAAAAGTGAGCGTTAGGAAAATAATCAGTAGTGACCCCTTTTTTGCCCTCGTCATCGGGGAACCCGTTTAAAGATTAGAGATCACAACTCTTTCCAGCCTTTCGCTGGAACCATAAATGCACGTTGGCGCGAGCCTCACCTTCCGCCTCCCGTCGTGGAAGCGTAATCTTACTCGGTTCTCAACGCGGCAACGGGCGGACGTGGGTTTCCGGCAGGTTTCCGGCACGGCCGCTGGCTTCGATTGGTTTGTGCCGATTCCCGGTGCAGCGCGGGGAAACCCCGGCTCATGCTCAGCAAAAGCCGGCAGGCGGCGGGGTGAGAGCTTTGCCGGTCCGATGCATGTTTCGCCTGCGGCGGCGGCTGAGGGGAAGCAGAGGGGGGCTGACGAGGGGGGCTGACGGTTCGCTCGTGGTGCGTGCGCGATTGTGGTGCGGAGCGTTGCAGTGCGGGAGGATCCTTCATGCCGCTAACGCTGGGGAGGTGAGGGTTAACCGATTCACCCCAAGAATCGCGTTGCGAGTGAGCGCGGACTCTGGTGGCGTCGCAGGCGGACTCTGGCGCGGTTAACCGGTTCACGCTCTGGGTCAGGCGGCGTGGGGCAGGGCAGCCGGCGGGCTGAGGGCCTTCGGCTCGTCGGGGAGGGTGATCGTCCTGGCCGGTCGGACGCGATTGATCCCGTCCAGCGCGGCGATCTTGTAGGCCTCGGCCAGCGTGGGATAGTTGAAGACCGTCTCGACAAAGTAGTCGATGGGCAGCCCGGCGGCCATGCAGGTCTGCCCGATGTGGACGATCTCCGTAGCGCCGGTTCCGATGGCGTGCACCCCCAGCAGCCGCCGGCTTTCCTGGTGGAAAATGAGCTTGAGCATGCCATGAGGGTCGCTGATGAGGTGCCCGCGGGCAACCTCCCGATAGCGGGCGATCCCGCATTCGTACGGGATGTTCTGGCTGGTGAGGCTCTGCTCGGTGGCACCCACCATGCTGATCTCGGGGATGGTGTAAATGCCGTAGGGGAACAGGGTCTGCGGAGGCTCACTGAGCTGCCGGAACATGTGACAGGCCGCCAGGCGACCCTGTTCCATGCTGGTGGCGGCCAGCGCGGGAAAGCCGATGACGTCACCGGCAGCGTAAATGTGGGGCACGGCAGTCTGGTAGTATTCGTTGACCTTGAGACGACCGCGTTCGTCGGCGGTCAGGCCGGCGGCGTCGAGACCCAGATTCGCGGTGGCGCCTTGTCGCCCGATGGCATACAACAGCATCTGCGCCAGGATGCGTTTGCCGCTGCGGGTGGTCACTTCGACATGGTCGTCCACCAGATCGATTGCGGCGACGCTTTCGCCGAGGCGCAGTCGCACGCCAGTGTCGCGCAGGCGGAATTGCAGCAGTTCAACGATTTCCTCATCCACGAACTCCAGCAGCCGGCTTCGCGATTCCACCAGCGTCACTCTCACCCCCACCGCCGCCAGCATGCTGGCATACTCGGTGCCGATCACGCCGCCACCGACGATGATGATGCTTCTGGGCAGTTCGCGGAGGGTCAGCAGTTCGTTGGAATCGATGACCCTTTCCGGGGTGAACGGCACGGTTGAGGGTCGGGCGGGTTCGGTGCCCACGGCGATCAGGAAATTCTGTCCATGGATTTCGAGGGTGCCCTCGGTGCCACGCTCATGACGCGTGACATTCACCGTGTGCGGAGACACGAACGTCGCGGTTCCATAGAACACGCTCACGCCGTTGCGGCGCATCTGGCTGTGGATGACATCGGTCTCATTGCGCACCACGTGGTGGCATCGATAGAGAAGGTCGGCCATGGTGATGTCATGCTTCACGGCATAGCCGTCGCCGTACATCCGGCGTTCGTTGAAGGCAGTCAGGTGCAGCACGGCCTCACGGATGGCCTTGGAAGGGATCGTGCCGGTGTGGATGCACACGCCGCCGATCATTTCACGGCGGTCGATGATCGCCACCCGGCGCCCGAGTTTGGCGGCGCACAAGGCGGCTTTCTGCCCGGCCGGCCCGGAGCCGATAACCACCAGGTCATATGCGGCATGGGACATGACAGACCGTCTATCGGCCGTGGGAAGGATGGGATTTACGCGCGTGGTGTGTCGGCTGGGTGGAGCCGGATGCCGGTTGTAAAGCGCAGGTCAGGAACGTTCGATAAACCGGACACGTGATCAACCCGGATGATCATCTTCCGACCCCCAAGCGGCGATCGGCGGTGTCGTGGGCGCTGTTGCTGTTGCGTGGCGTTCTGGCGATCGTGTCGGCCGCGGGCATGTGGTGGGTGTCCCACCGTCTTGTGCTGAGCGTGTCCGCAGAGCAACCGGGGTATGTCCTTCTGTTGCCGTTGCTGATGATGGCGGTGGTTCTCGCCGGCTTCGGCTGGCAGGAGCTGCACTGGTATCGCCCCAGGCGGCTGCTGATGGAGCGGATGGACCATATCGTTGCCGGCCGCATGCCGATCGAGTCGCTGGGAGAAATCGGCGGGGGGCTGGGGCCGGTGGCTTCGGCGTGCCGGGGATTGCTGCACCGTGCGCGAGCCTCCGAAGCCAAGGTGGCCGAGCTGAATCAGGAGATGAGCCAGCGGGTGCGCAACCGCACCGATGCCCTGCAACGCATCATCGGAGGGCTGCGCCAGCAGGCGATTCGCGATCCGCTCACGGGTCTGCATAACCGGCGCGCACTGGATGAGCTGCTTCCGCGCCTGATCGAACAGGCCGAACAGCGCGAGGAAGACCTTTCGCTGCTGATGATCGATGTGGATTATTTCAAACAGCTCAACGACCAATTGGGCCACGCCGCCGGTGATGAGGCCCTCAAAGCCATTTCGCAGCTCATTCGATCCTGCCTTGGACGGAATCAGGACATCGCTTTCCGCTGCGGCGGGGACGAGTTCGTCATCGTGCTGGGTGGCTGCCCGCCGGAACCGGCCCGTCAGGTGGCTGAGCGGCTGGCCGCTCTGGTGCAGAGTTATGGTCGCACGCTCAAAAGTAATCCGCGGCCGAAGGTGTCGATCGGAACCTGCAGTCTCAGCGAACTGTCTTCCCCCAGCGCCAGCGACCTGCTCCGGGAGGCAGACCGACGGCTGTATGAGGTGAAACACGCCCGCTGTGCCGGTCGCCCGGCGGCGTGAAATGCAAGCCCGTCCGGGCGGTAATTTGATCCGCCCGGGAGAAGCCCCCATCCAACCCCACTGGTTGGCGAATGCTCCGGCGAACCGGGCCGCCTGACAGAACCGGCACTGCTGCCCCGGGGGGGGTCAGGCCGGACCATCGA
>JAVQWE010000213.1:0-5416 GCA_033579175.1 Phycisphaerales bacterium
TGTTGTGCTGCATCCCGGCGATTCTGGTGCTGATCCGCCGCGGACTGGATCGAACCTACATCCTGCGCCTGACACCTGCGCATGTGCTGATTCTGGCGCTTGGACTATGGGCCTTTGCCAGCACCGCCTGGGCGGCAGATCGTTTTTCGGCCGCGGTTCTGGGGTTTCACCTGATCTCCGCGGGGGTGATGTGCTGGGCTGCTTCGCAACTGGTGCGATCGTGGCAGCGCCTGCGGATTCTGGGAGGGGCGTGCGCGGCCATCCTGATCGTCATCGCCGCGCAGGGGATTTATTACCGGCTGGACGAGCTTCCTGAAAACCGACGTTACCTGGAAGAGAACAAGCAGCGCATCCTGGCCGAGCGGGGGTGGACGGAAGACAGCTTTGGCTGGCGGCAGTTTTCGCGAAAAGTGGAGCGCGGGGAGATGGTCAGCTTCTACACCTCCCCGAACACAACCGCCGCGATGATCGCGACACTGGCGCTTGTCGTGGCCGCGCTGGCCGTCCAGCGCATCTGGGATCGGGATGAGTGGGGTTGGCCGGCGGCTCTGCTGCTGATCCTCCTCCCCGCCGGCTACGTGATGTTTTTCACGGGATCGCGGGCTGGTTACCTCACCCCACTCCTGGGGGCGTTGCTGATGTACCTCGGTTTTCGCTTCGGCGGGAGGATCGCCTCCCGGAGATTGGCAGCGTTCCTGCTGTTGCTGGTGGCCGGGATACTGGCAGCGGCGGCGGTGGTGGCGCATGGGGCGTATCACGGGAGCCTGTTTCACGACTCGCTCACCTTTCGCTGGAAATACTGGGTCGGCTCAGCGCGCGTATTTGTGGAGCACTGGCTGGCCGGCGTCGGTTATGGCAATTTCGGCCTGTTTTACCTGACCCATCGCCTCCCCGAGGCCGCCGAGGAGATCAAAGACCCGCACAATCTCCTGGTGCGGGCGTTTGTAGAACTGGGGATCGTGGGCGGCGCCTTGATGGTTGGATGGCTGATCCGGTTGGGATGGGAAACTACGTCTCCGATTGTCCCGGCCGCGCCCACGAAGCGAGCGGGGGCTGCAGGAATCGGCTTGATCCTCGGAATCGCTCTGCTGGCGATGATCGTTAACGCGGCGGCTTCGATCGACTTTTCGATTTCTCTCCCCGCTTCGCAGGACAAGTCGGCTTATATCGCTACGGAGTTGCTTAGGCGGACACTGTATCTGGGACTGATGATCCTCGTTCTTGCCGTCGCGACGATCCGAAGCCGCACACAGGTCACGCCGGACGACCGCCCGGCACCGTGGCTGCTGATGGGAATGATCGCGGCCATCGCGATCTTTTTCCTTCACAGCATGATCGACTTTGCCTTCTTCGAAAGCGGTCCCATGCATGTGGTGGCGCTGCTGAGCGGCGCGCTGATCGGCGTTCGAGCGGAATCCGTCGCCGGCAGACGGAAGTGGAACCGGGCCAGTCAGGCCCTGACGGCCGTCGCAATCACCGCTTGGCTGGTGGCGGCGCTGGGCTTTGTGATTCCCCTGGCCGATGCCGAGCGTCGCGCCCAAGCCGCCGATGAAGCCCTGCGCCGGGGCGATCTTCGGCTTGCGGTGGAGGGCTATCGGGCCGCCTTTGACAACACCCCGGTGAGTAATGCGGATTACGCCTGGCGCGCGGCCCGGGCGCTGATCCTGGAGAATCGCGATCGTGCCGCGATCGACCTGTGGCTCAGCCTGGCCATCGCCACCAACCCCCGGCACCCCGGTTATCGCATCGCCCGCGCCGCATTCGCAATGAGCCTTCCCGCCGCCGAACGCAACATTTCCCGCATCATGGCCGATTATTCGACTGCCATCGCACTCGATCCCAACAATGTGCCCACCCGCCTGGCGTTCGCCCGCGCCCTGGAGGATTCCGGCAACCCACGCGCCGCCGTTGAACAGTATCGCGCCGCACTCCAGCTCAATGATCGACTGGACCCTCAGGAGCCAAAACGCCTTTCCGCAGCGGAAGTCGCCGAAATCCGCCAGAAAATCGAGGCTCTCGAGGGCTAGCACCCCCCGTGCTGCCCGTGACCGCTTTGCGCCGTGGGACACCAACAGCCATCAGGGCTGCCGCCTGCGGCCAGAAATATGTCGCCGGTTCGATCGAATCAGGAAATCCGGAAAACCCTTGAGGATACGACCTGATCGGCGATTCGTGTCCCCGCCGGCTCGTGGTATGCTTCATGGAGACTGGGAGGAAGTGAATGGCCATATGGAAGAAACTCTCCGGTGAGCTGATCGACATCATCGAGTGGCTCGATGACACACGCGACACCATGGTCTGGCGCTATCCGCGCTACGACAATGAGATCAAGAACGGCGCGAAGCTGATCGTCCGCGAAAGCCAGGCGTGCGCGTTTATCAACGAAGGCACAATCGCCGATGTTTTCGAGTTCCCCGGCACATACACTCTGGAAACCCGCAATCTGCCGATCCTCAGCAAGTTGAGGGGGTGGAAATACGGCTTTGAAAGCCCGTTCAAGGCGGAGGTGTATTTCGTGTCTCTGCGCACCTTTACCGATCGGCGGTGGGGCACGAAGAATCCGGTCATGATGCGCGATCCGGAGTTCGGACCTGTCCGGCTGCGCGCTTTCGGCACCTTCGCGCTGCGCGTCCTGCAGGTGGGAACGTTCCTGAAGAATGTCGTGGGAACCAACCATCGCTTCAGCATCGACCAGATCGGCGAGCAGCTGCGCGATCTGATGGTCGCGCGTTTTGCCGACGCTGTGGCCGAGAGCGGCATCCCCGTGCTCGACATGGCCGCCAGACAGGATGAGCTGGGCAAAGTTCTGTTGTCGCGGATCAACCCCGACTTTGCGCAATTCGGCCTGGAAGTCGTGCAACTGGTGGTGGAAAACATCTCCCTGCCACCTGAGGTGGAGAAGGCGTTGGACAAACGCACGAGCGTCGGTGTCGCCGGCGATCTGGGCAAATACACCCAGTACCAGAGCGCCGAGGCCATCCGCGAAGCCGCCCAGAACCCCGGGGGAGTGGCAGGAATCGGAGCTGGGATGGGGGCAGGGATTGCCATGGCCAACCAGATGGGTCAGGCCCTTGCGCAGGGTGGCGCGGGCGGATCGGGCGCAGCCCCCCCGCCGCTGCCGACGCAGCAGGTTATGTATTTTCTGGCGATCAACAATCAGCAGGTCGGTCCGTTTGACCTTGCGGGCGTGGCCTCGCAAATCCAGGCCGGGCGGGTGACCCGTTCGACGCTGGTGTGGAAACATGGGATGTCCGGGTGGTCTGAAGCCGGGAACGTGCAGGAGCTGGCCGGACTCTTCCCCCCGCCGTTGCCACAATGAGCCGATGAACCCGAAGGCACCCCAGAACCGCGGAGGGGGCGTTGATATGCCCTCGACCGCCCGGCAATTCCCTTGCGCTCAGTGCGGAGCGATGCTGCAGTTCGACCCCGGCAGCACCGCGCTCAAGTGCGTCTATTGCGGCTGGCTCAACGAAATCGCCCCGAACGCCGCGGCGAGTATTCAAGAGCTGGATCTGGTGGAACATCTGCACAAATTGCGCCAGAACGCCAGCGTGATCGAGGCGCTGGTCGTCCGATGTGATGGATGCGGCGCCGAACAAACCTTCCAGCCAGGCATCACCGCCGCCGAATGTGCGTTCTGCGGGAAGTCGATCGTCGCTCATGCCGTGAGCCGGCGTCTGATCAAGCCGCAATCGCTGCTGCCTTTTCGAATCACGCGGCAACAGGCAAGTGACCTGTTTGTCCGCTGGATTCACTCGCTGTGGTTTGCCCCCAACGCCCTGAAACGTCGGGCGCGGCAGCAGCGGATCTTCGGCTCGTATGTCCCCGCCTGGACCTTCGACAGCCGCACCTCAACCCCCTATCGCGGAAAACGCGGTGAGATTTACTACGAAACCGAGCGTTACACCGTCTTCATCAACGGCCGACCGGAAACGCGCACCCGCCAGGTTCAGAAAATCCGCTGGTATCCAGCCAGCGGCACGATCCACCATTTCTTCAACGATGTGCTGGTGCTTGCCACCACCTCCCTGCCCCCCGGCTATGGCGAAGAGCTGGAGCCCTGGGACCTGCCCCAGCTTGTGCCGTTTGACGAGCGTTACTTAAGTGGTTTTGTGGCAGAGGCTTACAACGTGGATCTGCCTGTCGGATGGGGAAAAGCCACCCAGCTCATGGACAGCCAGATCCGACGAATGATCCTTGCAGACATCGGCGGTGACCGCCAGCAGATTGACTGGTACCAGACCCACCATTCGGACATGACCTTCAAGCATATCCTGTTGCCGGTGTGGATCAGTGCCTACACCTTCCATGAGCGGGTGTATCAATTCCTGGTCAATGGACAATCCGGCGAAGTGCAGGGAGAGCGCCCCTACAGCGCGGTGAAGATCGGCCTGCTGGTACTTACGATCCTGGCCGGGCTTGGGCTGATCATAAGTCTCGTGGCAGCAAAGAGTTAAGTCAGTTCAATCCGTTGGAATGGGAACCGGCGCTTTCAGCTCGATCTTCCCCGGGGTGGTCTGCGACCGATCGAGGAAGAACGCCATCCGCCGCGAGACCTTTCGTTCGGCCTTGCTCGTGCCAGCGTTTTCCCACCCCTCGATCAGCAGATAGACGGTGAACATATCCGATCGGGTGGTGATCAGGTTGCTGACGCGCGTCAGCAGAAGCGACTGCTCTTTGAAATCAAAACGGGGGCGGGTGAGGCCGTAGGATTGCGTCCCCGGATCCACCGCCGGCCGCCAGAAGAACGGGTCCGGGGGTGCATTGGTAGCGCCAGCGCCATTGCTGATATGCGACCGGATACACTCGTAGCGGATGCCAGAGCTTCCGAGCAACACGCGTTCTCCAACACCCATGAATCGGGATCGAAAATCCAAGGCCTCCATGTCATACGCGAATGGTGAAACATCCCCCACGCGATCATCAAGCACCTGCCGAAGCGAGTTAGCAGGAGCCGCAGGTTGCGGGTCCAGCAGTAGAGCCTGCAACTGGTAGATTTCGGGAACGCGATAAAGATCCCAGATCGATGTGAACGGACGCGAACGGAAGTTCACCTGCGCCGGCCCATTGACATAGATGGCGTTGCGTGCCTCGAATCCCTGCCGGAATTGCACGATCGCCCGGGCGATCTGCAGGTTGTCTGACAATCCGTCCGGACCGACACTGACATCAAAGTAGCCCGTTGTGGCATTCAACGTGAATGTGAAAGCGTCGTCCAATGTCAACGGATTCTGATCAAAATCAGGAATCCAAGGCAACATCGCCAGGACGCGCTCAGACGCCGTATTGATGTTCACCAGCCCTTCGATGGGCAGGTTCACTTCCGCATTGCTGTTAAGCGTCGCAACACCGATATTCCGAACCGGGTCGGGAGCAAGCGCAAAGTTGTCCTTGCGCCAAGAGCCTTTCCGATTCA
>JAVQWE010000214.1:0-5403 GCA_033579175.1 Phycisphaerales bacterium
TCCTGTGCCGAACCACTCGTAAACTCCCCCATTGGGATAGAGGAACGGCATGAGGACCGGGTGGCAGAGATAGCTCGTCGTCGCCGAATGATTCAGAGCCAGGGCACGATCACCGGGGGCGTCCGGACAGAGAAACAGTTCGCGCAGTTTCGCGATCTCACCTCCGGTCTGGGCTGAGCCCACCCAGTTATCGCCATATTTGGAATTCAAAGCAGTCTGCAGTAACAGCACCCAGTGCGTGCCGGAGTTGGCCCCGTTCACGGTCATGGGAGTGCCGTCAAGATTCCGGGAAACGAATCCCAAAGGCAGTTGGTCCTTATTCGTTCCCGCATATAAAACGAGTGCGACACCCAGTTGCCGAAGATTCGACTGGCACTGAATCAGCGTCGCTTGCATTCGCGATCGATTCACCGCGGGAAGAAGAATAGCCATCAGGATCGCGATGATGCCGATGACCACCAGCAGCTCGACGAGCGTGAACCCCCGGCGCAACCGATTACGTTCGGACAGCTCAGACATGTTGCCTCCACTTCCGCCTCGGGCAATGACCCTGAAAACGTCGCCTTCCACGATTCTTTGGCCGTGGCAGCAGAGGTATGGGCCAAATTCATCGTGGCTGCCCTGCCCGGGAGCTGCATGCCCACTTTCAGGCAAGGTAAACGTTTACTTAGCGTACCATGCGCGGTCCTTCTGTCAAGCGCATTCTTGGAAATCGACACAGCAGACTCGCCAGCACGGTGCTCACCAAGATGCCGGCAGCGGGTTCGGGGACGGAACCGCCGTGGGGCGTCGCTCTGCTCATCGCCTGGTTGTAATTTGCCGCCAGGATTGAAAAGTCAGCAACCGTCACGAAACCGTCGTAAGTGAAGTCACCTTGGCTCCAAGCCCGGTCAGAGAGGTTGAAGTGGGCCGATACAAGCGAGAAATCCGACAGGTTGACGACTCCATCGATGGTCGCGTCGCCCAGTAACGTCACGCGCAAGAGCACTGCCGTCGAATCGACCGGCTCGGCAGTCCCCGGGAACGTGGTCACTCCGAGTGACGACGCCTCTGCCATCGCGACTCCCAATCGCGGGTCGGCTGCCGCCGCCGAGCTGGCGATTCCAGGTCCGTCCCACGTCCCGCCGTTGCGACCGCTGTCCAGGAGGCTGCGCAGCGAGCCGAAGGGGCTTTCTCCCGAGTAGTCAACGATCCATGCGGAAGAGCCTGCCAGATCCAAGGTGGCGCCGGCAGCGATCGACAGCGATCGCACCTTGCTGAGCTGCGACCTGGACTGCAGCCGACCGGCAGTAAGCTCAAGCGTGTTGGCATCGACAATCCTTTCCACGCGAAGCTCACCCGCGCCGGATTTCCGAAGGTCGTTTCCGTTGGCATACAGCGGCTCGGTCAGGGCCAGCCGGGCGTTGTCATAGACCGTGAATCGCAGACCGGCTCCGGCACTCACCGGCAGTTCCAGGCTGTGCTCTCCAGCGGTCACGTAAATCGCACTGATGCCCGCCGGCCCCTCCAGGTGCAGCGAGCCAGTGCCCATGAGGCGATATCCGTGGACGCCGGTCAGGTTGAGCTGGCCCAGCGTCACCGCCGAATTCAGCGTGACCTGCCGCGGACTGGCCGCTGCTCCGAAATGCGCCACCGCCACGCTTCCTGAAGGCACGCCGCCGCTCCAGTTGCTCGGCGCACCGAAATCACCCCCGACGGCCACATTCCAGAACGACCATCCCGGCGGCGCAGTCAATTGCACGGAGTACTGCTGTTGTCCTTTGATCAACTGCAGCGCGCCGCTGGCGCCACCCACGGCATAGGTTCCGAAATAACCTTGGAAGGTGATCTCTCCGTTGGCGTCAACGATTGGGGAAACACTGGTTGTCCAACCATTGCCGGGGTTGCCGTCCCAGTCCACGATCCCCAGTTGATCCTGCCAGAGTTTTCCAGCGTCGGTGATCGTCCAGTTGTTGAAGTTCGAGGTGTTTACCGTATAGAGCGCCGCCTGCGGTGCGAAAAGGGTCGTGGCGCCCGAACCGCTCTCCTGATGGAACCCCCACATGTAAAAACCAGTCGTATCAGGGTTGCCGAAAGTCAAGCGGAGCATTTCCCCCAGAATCGTTGTGGCGGCGGCGGTCGAAAGGCTGGTTTGAACGCCGAATTCCGTCAGCGTGATGGGCAGACCGCGCACGGCGAGGCTCTGAAAATTCGTCATCGCCTTATGCGCGTTGTGGGTGTTCAATGACGGGTAATACTGTGCACCGATGCCTTGAACGACTTCACCATAGCCGTTGGCCAGTCCGGCGAGCCGGATGGCCTGTATGTGGTCCATGTAGTAATTGGCGTAATTGTTGTCATCCAGAACGTTGTATTCATTGACGAATACTCTGGTCGAAGCCCCGCTGGCTTGAATCGCCTGAATTGTCTGACGGTAGATGTCGGCGACGCCGGCCGCACCGTACACGTTCCAGTAGTTGGCTCTCAGATCGACAGGACTTGCGGGAGCACCTGCGCCAGTGTGATAGCTTTCGTTGTAAACATCGATCTCATAAAAACGGTGGGCACGATCCGCAGGCGTGCCCGTTCCCACGTAGTAGGCAATCCGCTCAGAGATTTCATCCCGCAGCTCGGATCGTGCGTTTGTGTCCCCAAGCCAGGCCTTGTTCAGCAGGCCATTGTTGGGAGGTGCGTTGTCATTCAGCACCCACGATGGCTGCTGACCGTTGTTGGAGTTGTCTCCCCAGATCAGATTGTGCATGCGGGCGCGGAGTCCATTCGACTGGGCGTAATTGAGAATGGTGTCCACCGCCGCCATGGTTACCACGTCGCGAGTGGCTTCGTTGTATGCCCATTTTCCCGCGTTTTCCGGAACGATCGCATTGAAATTCTGCAGCAATCGGGCCTGGTACTGCACCTGTCGGGCCGTGCCATTGTTGCCGAGGTAATTGTTTACCCCGGTGGTTGAAGTTCCCGGCACTGCAGTTCCGAACGCGAAGGCATGCTTCTGCAGCGAAACCGGGAGATTCGTTCCCGGCAGCAGGGGAATGCCCGCCGGACCGCTCACCGCAACTCTCGCCGTTCCCCTTCGGTAATTGGCAATGTAGGTGTCTGCCGCCGCCAGCGCGTTGGCGGAACTTCCGACATTGCTGACGGAGGCGCCAGTCACGGTCAGATCGCGTATCGTCAGGTTACGAATGCTGCTGCCGTTGTCGTTGTCGTATTGCAGACGGACAAAATGAGTGCCGGCCGGCAGGTTGAGTGTCAGAGCATGGTTTGCGTTCAGCGAACCAACGTGGAAAAACTGCTTGGAGTCGTTAACGACGACGCCCAGGCGGGGGGCGACTCCGGCATCGCTCTGTCCCCGCGCCTGAACGTTCAGCTGGACCTGCGCCGGCTCGGTGAGAGTCAGGTAAGTGCCGAGGTATCCGTCGGAAGTCAGGGTAACTTCACCCGCCGACGGCGTTCCGGTCGACCGGAACACCAGACTGCTGGCCGGGAGCACCGTTTGCGCTCCCGACCAGGCAGTTGCCAGCGTCAGAAGCGCAAGCCCGACAGGAATCACGCCTCTCCTTCGATGGGTCATCAGCCTTCCAGTGACGTTATGAAGCCAACGCGCCGACGCTCACCCCATTTGATCCATCGCAGCCGACACCGTGGGCTTCAGGCCGCTCTCACAATAAAAACCTCGCATGGAAGCCGGGACCGTCTGACCACCCGGCTACCTTGCGGTCCGACGTTTCGCGCGGCGGCGCCTTCTGCCGGAGTGCGCCGACGCGGCAAACGCGGTCCTTACCTCCGGCGCCTCCGCAACATCAACCCTGAAGCCGCAATCAACATCCCCGCTGCCGGCTCCGGAACGGCCGCAGCCCTCGAAAGACCCGCTGCAAGGCTCAAATTGAAATTTGAGGCCAGCAGACTGAAATCCCCGATCCCGATGCTGCCACTGTAATCGAAGTCTCCATCGATCCAGCCTCCGCTCTGATTGAAATTGGCGGCCAGGCGCCCGAAGTCGGAGATGTCAACCGCACCATCCAGGTTGGCATCACCGCCGAGGGTGACGCGGAACAACACTGCTGTCGAATCCACGGGCACGCTGGTACCGGGGAACGTCGTCACCCCCAAGGCACTTGCCTCACCAATGCCCACTGCCATCTGAGGGTTGGAAGCCGCAGTGGAGCTGGCGATTCCCGGTCCGTTCCAGGCACCATTGTTTCGGCCGCTGAGAACCCAAGCCTGCAGTGTCGGGAGCGGACTGGTGCCAGTGTAATCAACCACCCAGGCCGAGGTTCCGGAAAGATCGAGCGTCGCATTACTGCCGATGGTCAACGAGGGCACGACAGAAACTCCCCCTGAAGTTCGCAGCCGGCCTCCGAACACCCGCACCTGCGGGACACCATTAATGCTTCGAAAACCCAGCGTCCCCCCGCCAATCTTATCGAGCCGCAGGACCAGGTTCGCGTCGATCACGGTGTTGTTGGTGCGTTCGGTGACCGTGGTGGTCGCGGTAGTCAGATCCCCCGTGAAGATCACGCTCGATCCGCTGGCCACGTGACAACTGCTCCGATCCTTGAACACCACGTTGGCATTAACTGTGTGATTGCCCGATCGGGAAGCGATCGCGACGGATGCGTTAGGACCTTTCACGGAGTCGAGAGTGATGGCGAAAGAGCCCGGGTTGGCGATGGTTGTGCCCGTGCCGGACGGAGCGTTGAAATTCAGGTTGCCAACGGTCACAGGGGCGTCGAGCGTGACGGTCTGATTTCCGGAACTGAAGAAATTTGCGATGGCGCTTTGACCGTTGGGGGCTGCCGGTGCAGCACCATTCGGGCCGGGCGACCAGTTGGAATTTGTCGTCCAGTTGCCTCCATTCGGACCGACATACATCACCACATCGTTATTCACCTCAAACCCGCTGATAACCGGAAAGTCGAGCTGAAAACGCTGCGGATCGGTGGGAATACTCTGTTCGCGAATCGCACGTTGCAGCAGTTGAATCTGACTGTTGGCGTCCGTGAAGACCGTCAACGTCACCGACCAGGTATAATTGGTGAGAATCCCGCCCGGCGGAGTGTCGGGGTTGGAATTCACCACGTTGCCAGGTCCGGGCGCCGGCACCGGTCGAACGAACTGATAACTGTCAGAATTCGATCCAAGCCCGCCCGGTGTTTCATCGACAAAATTGAAAGTATTGTTCCCATAGACGGCGCTGTTGACCGTGGTTTCGTTGTTCCCCGTCGCGTCGTAAGGCTTGACATATGAGAAAACCGTCACGTTGTACGGCGTGTTGGGCAACAGGTCGGTCCCGGCCGTGTCACGAATGTTCAAGGTCAGCGTCGGGTTCTCCGAGCCCAGCGGCGGGCTGACGACGATGTAGTCGCGGTAGACCTCATTGAAGTAATAAGGCCCGGTCGGGGAGGAGTT
>JAVQWE010000215.1:0-5385 GCA_033579175.1 Phycisphaerales bacterium
CGCCACCGCCCTGGGGAAGCTGCCGGATGACCTGCGAGGGGTCTCCCCCGAGAAACATCATCACCAGCAACAGCACCAGCACCCCCAACCCCCCACCCCCGACGGCCATCGTCCGCCCGCTGAGGGGCGCACCGCGCCGGTCTTCGATGTTCTCACTGCGCCTCAGGTCTTTCCAACGCATAAGCACCCCACGGTCAGATGCCAAGCGATTGTACGGCATCCACGGGGGGAATCCCGAACTTTGCAGGACTGACGACATGCCCCCTCCCGTCGGGCTTGAGCTATGGTTCGACCGGCCGCCAGGGACGCGTGGCCCGGACGATGCGGTCGCGGACGGCGGTCCATTCCGGGCGATCGGGGGGCATCTCAATGAAGATGGCGCGCAGACCCTGCGAATCCAGCATTCGCAGCCGGGCATACAACTGCCGGGCGTAGGTCTCCGGATCGAGGGATGGTTCGACGACGACGGCGGCGGTCAGATCGAGCAGGGGTCGCTCGTGGGGTTCGAATCGGAACGCCGGTGTTGTTGGGGCGTAGTGGCGCTGCTGCTGTCCGGGGGAGGTGGCGGGTCGGGATGGATCAGCGACCAGCCTCGGCGCCTCGACATCGCCAATTTCCGCGCGCAGCGCTTCGACCGTGACACGCCCGGGACGCAGCACACGAGGGGGAGCGCTGGTCAGATCGATCACCGTCGATTCAATCCCCACCTGGCAAGGCCCGCCGTCCAGAATCAGGTCTACCGATTCGCCCAGTTCCTCGCGGACATGTTGTGCGGTGGTGGGAGACAAGCGGGTCGAGCGATTGGCGCTGGGGGCCGCCACCGGGCCGTCGAACGCGCGCAGCAGCGAGAGGGCCATCGGATGATCGGGCACGCGCACGGCCACAGTCGGCAGGCCGGCGGTTACGGCGTCGGCGATGCTCGGCCGCCGGGGGAGCACAAGCGTCAGTGGACCCGGCCAGAATCGTTGGGCCAGACGCTCGGCCTGCGGCGGCCAATCCGCCACATACCGGCGCGCAATCGAACTGCTGTACACGTGAACAATCAGGGGATTGGTCGCCGGGCGACCCTTGACAAGGAAAACGCGTTGGACGGCGGCCTCGCTGGTGGCGTCGGCTCCCAGCCCGTAGACGGTTTCCGTGGGAAACGCCACCAGGCCTCCGCCGCGCAGAATCTGCACCGCTTGCTCGATCATGCCAGCCCTCTGGAGCGCAGCCATGCCTCGGCAGCACCGCTGTCGGAACAGATCAGGAAAACCTCCTGCACCGCCCGGGCCGCAAGATAATGACATTTCAACCCCGAATCGGTCGGATATTGCAATCGGAGTTGCGGCGCGGAATGCCCCCGGCGGGGTTTAATGCGACCGGGAACAATCCGATCCACGTGAGGGCATTCGGCGAGGATCCGGCCGGATAGCTCGTCCAGTCCCGGCAGCCGGCTGTGTTGACGTTTCATCCTGCCGTACTTCACGTCCGGGAGATTCTATCCATTCATCCGGATGAATGAACCGCTCGGATCGGCACCTCGGGGCGCCGAAGCGTCAGCCGGTCCGTTGAACCATCCGTTCCGGGTGGCAATCCGGCCGTCGATGGCCTAACCTCCCTCAGGAGCTTTACAGGAGGCAACAATGCTGAAGGTTGGTGATCCCGCGCCGGATTTTGAACTGATGGACCAGAACAAGAACCCCGTGAAGCTGAGCGATCTGCGGGGCAAGCGGGTAGTCCTGCTGTTTTACCCCATGGATTTCTCTCCAACGTGCACCAAGGAACACTGCACGTTTGGTCCGGCGATCGGGCGGATTCGCAAGGACGAGAACACCGTCGTATTCGGTGTGAATTGCGATCACCCGTTCAGTCACGAGGCCTACAAGAAGCAATTCAACATTCCCTACGACCTGCTGAGCGATCCCACGCGAAAAATGGTCAAGGCCTACGGTATGTTCGCCGGCGAAGAGCCGTTCAACTGTTCCAAACGCGGCACCGTCGTGATCGATGAAAAGGGCCGGATCGCGCATTATGAGGAAGTGAACATGCGCGAGGCACGCAGCGTGGATTCGATCGTGGCCGCCGTCGGACGCTGAAGTCACGCGCTCTCCGCGCCAGCCGGCCGGGCCCGATTGGCTCCTGCGACGGAAGGTTGTCGGACGCATGCGGGCTTATCGGACAGACCGCGGGCAGCGCTGATTTCCGCTCCCGCCTGCTGCCGATCTGCCCTGTTGCATGAGGCGGGCACTGGTCTTCTGCTGCTTCGCTTGGATTGTGCTGCGTACGGCGGATGCCAGCGGCGGGGCGAGCCCCATCCGGATGTGTGAATCCGACCACGTCGCCAAGCCGCTGGTCTCAGATTGGTTGCAGTCCGCTGCCACCTCCCAGTGGCTCTTTGCCGATCCACCAGACCGCCCGCCACCGGTGCCGATCGACCATCCCCTGCCGGGGGTGAGGCCTTGGACGGGTTTGACCCCCCGATCGGACGAAGATTGGCAGCCGCTGCCCTGGCCCGCCGGAGTCTCAACGCTGGAAGCAAGGGGAAGTTCCGATGCGACGATCTTCTGCGCGTTGGAAGGCAGCCCGTTGGCGGTGCCCCTGCCACCGGCGCATGCGGCGACTGCGGTTCTGCTGATTCTGCTGAAGTTCTGCCGTCAACTGGGGAAGGGAGGCTGGCGGCCGGGTGTGCTTCCGGGGGTTCGTGCGAGTAGGACGGGACGTTAGGGGCAGAAGTGATCCCCCGCATCGTCGGATCAGATGCCCCCGCACGCGCCAGGGCTTACAATAGCCTTGTGCCTTCGATCGGATCGATTCCGCTTGCCGCACCTTTCTGTCAGGCCGGGTTGGCCGGTTACAGCGACCGGGCCATGCGGGTGGTGGCGCGCCGGCGTGGCTGCCCGTATGCGGTCACAGAGGCGTTGCTGGACACGATTCTGCTGCAAGGGGGGGAGGGTCTTCGCCGGTCCATCGACATCAACGACGAGGATCACCCGGTGGCCGGGCAGATCATCGGGAGCGATCCGCAGACCATGTCTCTCGCTGCAAGTATATTGGCGACAAGGGGTTACGACGTGATCGATCTCAACTTCGCCTGCCCCGTGAAGAAGATCAGGAATAAGGCACGTGGGGGGCACATGCTGCGGGATGTTGCGCGAGGGATTGCGATTCTGCGTGCGGTGCGGCAAGTCCTGCCCAATTCGATACTTACATTGAGCCTGCGCCGCGCCTTCGACGAAAACGACTCGCATCACGAGGCGCTGTTTGCCCTGCTGGAGGAGGCTTGGCAACAGGGCTTCGCCGCAGCCCGCATTCATGGCAGGACGGTCCAGCAGAAGTACCTCGGGCGGGCAGATTGGTCGATCCTCCGTCAAGTGAAGCGGCAGTATCCCGATCGGACCATCCTCGGTTCAGGCGATGTATTCACACCCGAAGACGCCGTTCGAATGAAGCTGGAAACGGGCGTGGACGTAGTCTGGGTCGCCCGCGGGGCGATCGGCAATCCGTGGATTTTTTCTCAGGCGCGGCAGTTGCTTGCGATGGTGACCGAACAGCCGCAGACCGGCGCGAACGGAACTGAGGCGAGATCGGCGGATGCCCGCGAGAAGCGGGTTACGCTTGCCTCGGCCGGGCTGCAACCGCCCTCGATCGCCGAACAACGCGATGCCTTGGCAGAGCATTTTTCGCTCGCCATGGAAATTCACGGGGAAGAGCTTGCCGGCCGCCGGATGCGCAAGATGGGAATCAAGTACGCACGGTTCCATCCGCTGGCGATGGAGGTGAAGCAGGCGTTCATCAGCGTTCGGAGCCTGGGTGACTGGCGGGCGGTGCTGGATCGTTTTTACAGCAGCGACGGACCGGGCATCTGGCCTGCCCGGCAGGCGGTGGATGAGGTCAACACCGATCCCGACCTGCAGCATTGCCTTACGCCATGAAAAACCGGCGCGTGTAACGGGCAGGGACAGTCATACCATGCATTCGAGGTCGCCACCGCGAAATCGTCTGGCCAAGGTGCTGCCGGAGAAGTGGCGCAGGCACCTGCTGGAGGCCGGCGCGCCGCGCCGGAAATACACGGCGGTGGTGCGCGCCACGCTGGACGATGGGCGCGTGATCGAGGATCTGATCCTTGAGGAAGGCTGGATCATCGCGTTGTCGCGCGATGGCTTGGCCGGCACGTTCGAGCAGCGGATCGACTTTCACCCGGAGCAGATCGTTGCCATGACGATCAAGCAGGTGATCTGATCAGCTGGCTGTACGCCGTGGCACGAAAGTGCGCTCGGCCGCGTGGCCGACCGTCTGGCTGTGCACGGGCGCACCGCGTGTGACCGGCAGTTCCGGGCGGCGCAGGCCGCTGGATTGCGCGTGCTGATCCAGCAGCTCACCGGCCACCGCCGACGCCGGCTTCGACAGATCATTCTTGATCTGGTCAACGCTGATCGGATCGTCAATCTGGTCGCGCCCCTTGCGACGAGCCACCAGCAGATTGGCAGCTGCCGCAGCGGCGAGGTTGGTGTCGATCAGCGTCCCCAGGGGCAAGGTGGGGCGAGACTGAGACTGCGGTTTGGCTGATCTGCTGGCTTGCGCCTGGGTCGCGGATTTCTTGCCCGGTTTCGTCGGTTGTACGGAGGCTGCCGCTTGCGAGAGGGTTGCCGCGGTTGCGGGGGCTTTCGTCTCCGATCTGCCGGACGCTTCGGCACCAGCGCCCCGCTCGGCCGCTGTGTTTTGTGCCCCGGGCGTCTTTCGCTTACTTGCGCGGGGCTTGGGCTGACCGGCGGTGGGTGCGACGTTTTCGGACGTTTCTTTCCTGCTCGATTTGGCCATTGGGTTGGTTCCTGTACGCCGCCGGCAGTGTACCCGGGAGCCCGTGAAGCGTACATGAGGCGCTTTGCCGCATACTGCCCCGGTGGATGCCAGGCGAACGCCGTGCAGTCCGCAAGGCAAGTGTCGGGTGGAGGATGACGACGAGCGGCGGAGCAGCGGGCTACCAAGGTTCCCGATGGGGCTTGGTCGGCGGAGGGCGTTCTTAACGGGGGTGATGGGGAGCGAGGAGCGGGGCAAGGGCCGGCTGAGGGTGGTCCGCACGGCTCGGGGGAGTTGGTCCGGTGCCGATTCTCGTCAACACGGGTGGGGGAGAGGGGGTGAGTCGATGGGGGCAGCCGCCGTGTCTGCTCTCCCGGGGTCATGAAGAGGCCATCTGGTTTCCCAGATATCCCAGATTTCCCATCTTCCGCGGAAGACAGGTAATTTTATTAGGTGCGCTACAAGCTACATTTGCTGTCATCCCGCTTCTAACTCATTTTCCGGCAAGAGGTTCCATCGCTTGTGAAAGATTTCACAAACTTGTTCCGCGCGGAACATCTCGCACCCCAAGACACTGACCCGCCGGTCGTGCCTGTCAACTCCAAG
>JAVQWE010000216.1:0-5384 GCA_033579175.1 Phycisphaerales bacterium
TAATGGGGGTATTGATGACCGAACCTTGCACCGTGTTCAAAACCGCGCCACTGGTGATCGTCAGCGTGCCGCCCGGTCCGATGGTCGGCGCGGTGCCTGTGGGACTGTTGGTCGGGCTGCCGATGCGCAGCGAGTTGATCGTTGCGGTGGTTCCGGCCACGTTCGCCGTCACGTTGACATTGGTAGTCGCGCCACCGGTGAAACTGTTCTGCACATACTCGGTGGTCAGGTTCAGCCCCGTCAGATTGGTTCCACTGCTGTCGGGACCGACGAAAGTTCCCGTCCCCCCACCGGCGAAGGTGGCCGGCACGGAGCCGGTGGTGATCCCGGTGATCACCCAGGGAACAATGGAGCGGGTCGTCGTGCCCGGCGCCCCGCCACCACCCACGGCAACCGATGAGGCGTTGGGAGCGATGAACCGCGACGCCGAACCGAAGTTTGTGCCACGGATCACCAGCACGCCCGACTCACGGGCCAGGTTCGCGGTGATCGTGCCTCCGCTGACGGCCTGATAGGTCAACGCGGTCATGCCGGCAGCGGCGGTGAAGGTGCCGATGGTCTCAGACTCGAAGTTCAGAATGAATTCTGAGCCGATACCACGGTAATTGGCATTGTCCGACAGGCGGTTGGCCGGCCCGAACGTGTTATCCAGACGCAGCGTGCCACCGAAGTTGTTGATTACCGGCACGTTCACGAAGGTCCCACCTTCACGAAGGTTCATCGTGCCGGTGTTGATGTTGATGTGGCCCGTCAGCCCGTTGGCGGCCAGATACACATAGGTCCCGCCGTAACCGCGGGTGCTTTGGTTGTAGGTTCCGACGCCATTGATCGGACCCGTGATGTCCGGGGGCGTGGTTGCACCGAACTGAATCGTGCCACCACCAGCGGCGATGTTGATCGGGCGGTTGATCGATACAAGCGTCGGAGCGGGGAGGTTGCTGAAGCCGCGAATCGTCCCGCCGTCGAGCGTTACGGATGCACCACCGGCCCCCAGGGAGATGTCACCCAACTGGGGCACGCCCGCCGGCTCAGCGGTGGTGCCACCAATCTCCGACAGCGAAACCATCGCGCCGTTTCGCACGACCAGACCGCCGCTGAAGCTGTTGTTCCCCTGCATTATGGTGGAGGTGGGAACACCCAGGGCGTCGAGGGTCACTCGCCCTGAACCAACAATGTTGGTTTGCAGAGTCTGGCCGAAGAAAACGAATCCGGGGTTCTGAATTCCCAGGGTTACCGGTTCCGGGAAGAACCTCGATGCTTCGATCAGCAGGCCGGCGGGATCGGCCGTGAGATTACGCCGCGGGTTGGAAAGCTCTGTGGTAGTGATGTCCACGCCGCGGGAGTTAGCCAGCGTCAACCGGTCGAGCGTGATATCGACGTTCTGGTAAATGACCACGTCATCCAGTCGTTCCAGATCGGTCGGGAGGCCGTCTTGCCCGATGAACGCGTGCCCCCCACCCGTCGGGAACGCTCCACCGGACCAGTTGGAGTTCACGTTCCACAGGTCGTAGTCCTGAACGGCAGTGCTGGGGGGTGTGCTGGGGGCAGCAAACTGGATGAACGAGTCGATGGGTCCGCCACCGCCACCAACCCACGTGCCGCTGACACCGCCTTCCTGCCCACCGAGCACGCCGTAGCCACCCGAGCTGACGCGGTAGAACATCCGCATCCCTCCGGTGTCCGGGCGGACGATGGCGCCGCGGATGTAGTTCACCTCATCCGCCGCAGAATTGCCGAACGTTGTCGGCGCCGCAGCCATGGCCGCGGCAAAGATTGCACTTACCGAAATCCGGGAACGACGCATGTGAGACCTCCACTTGCGGGCGCGCCGGGGGTGACCGGGTCGCCCAAGGTTATGGCGATAACTGCCTTGTCAAGATGCCGCCAAGCCAGACGCCGAGGCGGCGCATTTACTCCAATATCTCACGAACACCAAATCCGGCTTTGCGGGCCGATGCAGCCATCAGCTTGGCCGGAAGCGGGGTGGCGGAAGCGGACGCAGAGAGCGTCGGCGCAATTCACCGCTGGCAACGTCACCAGTGCCATCGACATCGTTCGGGTCGGCCATCTTCGGCGCACCGATCGTGCGGACGGAACCATCCCCGAAGAGCATATTCGCTGCCTTGCCCCGGCTGTGCCGCCAACTGATGTTCCCCTGCCAGTGCAGGCCACTGCCATCCCGGCTGGGGCCTTTTTTCACGAAGCCTTCGTCGCTCAGGTTGGGGTCATTCGGGGGAGCCTGGCCACGGAAGTAGCGGGTAGGGGAGTACGCCAGTGTACCGGATGCACTGATGTAAACACCGTGAATCCCGTTATCCACGTTGAACCCCATCACGTACTGGGTGTTGAAGTTCGCGGGAATCTCATTGGCATCCCAAAGCACCACGGTATCCCCTTTGACCCGCGGGGCACGAGCCGGCTCAAGGAGAGCCTGCAGCGGGGACGAGGGTCGAACTGTGCTGATTTCGTAAGGATAACCGGGCATTACAAGCTGGTTCGACCCGAAATCGCACCCGCCATCGCGATTTCGCCCGTTCGGGCAATTAAACGCGGGCATCATACGGCCGGCCTGAAAATCCACGAAGTTAGAGTAATCTGAGAAGATTCCCGTCTTCATGTACTTGCGGAGGACGCTCCACCAGACGAACACGCCTCGATCCGCGGGGCTGGAGCCACCATCTCCCACCGACCCCCCCCCACTGGCCGGAACGTTCTGCAGGATCAGCGAGTAGGGATAGCTTTGCTTCCATTCGGCTTTGTAGTTTTCGAACAGTTGCCCGAGAGTGCGGAGGTTCGCTGCGCAGGTAGTAAGATTGGCCTGCTCGCGGGCGCGGGAGAGCGCCGGCAGCAAAATCCCGATCAGAATCGCAATGATCCCGATCACTACCAGAAGCTCGACGAGCGTGAAGGCGCGTCGACCGATCCGTCTTGCATCCATAAGACCTCCGGGGGTAAGTGCGGAGACAGCACCAAGGGACAATCCGGCAGCGGGTGGGCCGTAACGGGCGACACCCTCGACGTCGCCGCTGCTTGTGGCAGCACGCTCTTCGGGGGCGTTTTGACAGTTCAGAAAATCTGTCACGTCACTTCCGCTTTCCACACGAGGCCCGAACACACGGGCAACACGGCAGTGTACCGATAGTTATTTCACCATTCAATCCTTATGAGATTTTTTCCCAAAGCTGGACTGAGCGGGGGAAAATATACCAGATTTCTCCTGCACGTCACGCAAAATTCAAAAAATCCAAGGGCTGCTGAGCAGCTCGCTCCCGCTGTAATTCCCGGAGCAGCGCCCCGTTGTCAGATCGGTCCCCCTTCCTTATTTTACCCCGTTTTCCTGACTGAAACGGCCGGACCCAACCCCCCCGGCTGGAAGCGCCCCCCTCCCCCCGGTCAGGCCGGCAACGGAGTTCGGATTGGGATGCCCCGGACGTCAAAGCACAAGCCACCTCGAACCCCCAAGCCCCCTGAAACCAAGCCGAAAAGCCCGGACTGCCATGTCGGAGCGGCGGACCCCGGGGGTTGCTTGATTCCCCATGTCGGTTCGGCTAAGTTTCGACAATCGCTTCCCCGCCGGTTCGGCGGGGGCTACCGATTTGACCCCCGGCTGGCCCGCGCTGGCCGGGTGGTGACTTGCAGGAGCTTCACCACCATGCTTGCGGTTGAAGAGAAGCGGCGGATTGTCGCGGATTTCAAGGTTCATGAGCGAGATACCGGATCACCGGAAGTGCAGATTGCGATCCTGACGCGCCGGATCAACGAGCTGACCGAGCATCTGAAGACCCACAAGAAAGATCATTCTTCCCGTCGCGGGCTGTTGAAGATGGTCGGTCGTCGCAACTCTCTGCTGAAGTATCTGACGCGGGAAGACCGCAACCGTTATCAGCAGATCATCGGTCGTCTCGGACTGCGCAAATGAGCGTATGCAGGCATCGGGGCACGCTTCGGGGCGTGCCCCGATGTATTTCCCGTTGCAGTTCCCCGAAAGCAAGACGTTTCGCTGCCGACGCCCGCGGCCCGTGCGTCGTCCCCGCGAAACGCTCCTCGTGTCGCCGCGGATGTACAAATCGCGGGACGGGGCTTCGGTCGGAGGATGGCAGCCCAACGATGTCGCTCCGGGCGTTTTCGCCCGGGAGCGGTCCTCGGGCAACCATCCGCTGACGTCCTGTGGCGTCCCCCGATTTGTCCATCTGTGGCACGGAGTCCAACGGGCCGCGGAAGGAAATTCTCCCTTATGCAAGCCATCCAGGTCTCGCGTGAGATCGGCGGGCGGACGCTCACCATCTCCACTGGCACGCTGGCCAAGCTGGCCGGTGGTGCCGTCACGGTTCAGTACGGAGACACCGTCGTTTTCGGTGCCGTCGCTCGGGCCAACCCCCGCGAGGGCATCGATTTCTTCCCGTTGCAGGTCGATTACCGCGAACGTCGCGCCGCCGCCGGAAAGTTCCCCGGGGGCTTCATGAAGCGCGAGGGGCGGCCAACCACGCGTGAAGTGCTGATCAGCCGGCTGATCGACCGCCCCCTGCGACCGCTGTTCCCCAAAGGCTTCCTCGACGAAGTGCAGATCCAGCTCAACGCGCTGTCCTACGACCATGAAAACGACACGGACATTCTCGCCGGCATCGCCGCGTCGGCGGCGGTCGCAATCAGCGATATCCCCTTCCTGGCCCCGACGGCCCACGTGAAGATCGGTCGGATCGACGGTCAGTTCGTGCTCAATCCCACTGAACAGCAACTGGCGGAAAGTGAATTCAACCTCGTCGTCGCCGGCACCCGCAACTTCGTGAACATGATCGAACTGGAGGGGCAGCAGGTCCCGGAAGACATTGTGGCCGACGCCATCGAGCTGGCTCATCAGAGCATCCGGCAGATCGTGGAAATGATCGAGGAACTCCAGAGCCGCGCCGGCCGGCCTAAGGTCGGTCAGATCGTGCGACCCGAACCGGGTTTCGTCGATGCCATCAAGGCGCGGGTGTATGACCGCATCCGGGCGGTCAAGGGTCAGCCGGGCAAGGCCGATCGCAGTGAGCGGATCGCACAAATCCTGGAAGACCTGATCCGGGAAATGGCTCCCCCCGTGACGGACCCGACCGCCCCGTACATGGCGTTTGTGCAGCAGCGGGAAGAGGCGCGCAAAATCCGGGCGGTGTTTGCGGAGGTCGAGGAACAGATCACCCGCGAAGCGATTCTGGCCGGCGTCCGCCCCGACGGGCGCGGTTATGACGAAATCCGCCCCATTTCCTGCGCTGTGGGGGTGCTGCCGCGAGTCCACGGCTCAGCGCTGTTCACCCGCGGGGAAACCCAGGCGCTGTGCACGATCACGCTGGGTACCAGCAGCGATGAGCAGCTCATCGACGGTCTGCAGGAAGAATACAACCAGAAAT
>JAVQWE010000217.1:0-5355 GCA_033579175.1 Phycisphaerales bacterium
CTTTCCATGCCGATTATTCTGAAAACCCGCAGAGAAATCGAAATGATTCGTCGGACGGGCCAGGTGGGGTGCGAGATCCTCTCGGCCGTGCGGGAGCTTGTGCGCCCCGGAATCACCACCTTCGAGTTGAACGAACTCGCCCGCAAACTTCTGGCAGAACGCGGCGCTGTGGGGATGAGCAAGAATTACCCCACCTACCGGCCGGGAGAAGGGTATCCCGCCGAGACTTGCATCAGCGTGAACGAGGAAGTCGTGCACGGGATCCCGGGCAAGCGGCAACTGAAGGAGGGCGACATTGTCACGATCGACCTGGCCCTGCGACTGGACGGCTATTGCGCCGACACCGCCACAACCGTGCCGGTGGGAAATGTCAGCGAGCGCGTCCAGAAGCTGCTGGACGTGACCCGCGACACCCTGGCGCTGGCGATCCGGCATATCAAGCCGGGGAGAAAATGGTCAGACATCGCTCGTCTGATGCAATACCACGTCGAAAGCAACGGGTTCAACGTGGTTCGTGAGTTTGTCGGGCACGGCGTCGGCCGGAACATGCATGAAGACCCCAAGGTGCCGAATTTTGTCACCGCGGAGCAGTTGCGGGGGGACTTCAAACTCCGACCTGGGATGACCTTCGCGATCGAGCCCATGGTGGTGATGGGGCGGCGCGAAGTGCAGCAGTTGCCGGACGGCTGGACGATCGTTACGGAAGACGGCATGCCCGCCGCCCATTTTGAGCACACCGTGGCCGTCACCGAACAGGGGGCTGACATTCTGACCGACGGTCGGCCGCCTTGGGGCTTGTAAAGCGGAGCAGCGGGCAGCAGCCGGGCGGTCTTGAGCTTCATCGGTGGCGTTGCTTGAGGCCGGATCGGATTGCTGATACAATGACAAATTCGAGTAATTGAGGGAGAAGCGACTCGGTTTGAGGTGTCGTCATGAAGGTTCGAGCGAGCGTCCGGCGGATCTGTGAAAACTGCAAGATCGTCCGTCGGAAAGGCGTTGTGCGGGTGATCTGCACGAACGTGAAGCATAAGCAGAGGCAGGGGTAACCCGTCGGACGTATCACCCGGCGCGCGGCCCGGCGCAGGGCGCAGGCCGGTTGCCAGAACCCGTTGTGCGCTACAGGAGCAACCATGCCCCGAATTGCAGGGATAGACATCCCTCCGGAGAAGAAGATCAAGATCAGCCTCCGGTACATCTATGGGATTGGTCCGACCAATGCCCTTCAGCTTCTGAAGGAGGCGCAGATCGATCCGGAGCGTCGCGCCAAGGATCTGAGCGAAGAGGAGCTGGCCAGAATCATCAACCTGATCGAGGAAAAGGAAATCCTCGTGGAAGGCGCCTTGCGCCGCCAGATTCAGCAGAATGTCGCTCGCCTGCGCGATATCGGCAGTTACCGCGGGATGCGGCATCGGCGCAGCCTGCCGGTACGCGGGCAGCGGACACGCTCCAACGCCCGCACGCGCAAAGGCCCCCGGAAAACCGTCGCCGGCAAAAAGGGCGTCAAGGAGCTGGGTAAGTAGCAGACCGGGAGACCGCATCGCCCGGGGCCAGGGCTTTGCGGCCCATCAGAGTCGAGCGTGCGACAAGAGGCAGTGGGCAGACATCCGGTGATTCGCGGGAGTTAACCGAACCATGGCATCGGAATCGATGAAACCGTCGCCGGGCGCCAAGCCGGCGAAAAAGAAAGTTCGCAAGGGCGTCACCAAGGGCATTGCCCACGTGAAGGCGACTTTCAACAACACGATTGTGACGATCACTGACCCCAACGGCGAAACCATCTCGTGGGCGTCGGCGGGCACCGTGGGCTTCAAGGGGGCGCGCAAGAGCACGCCTTTCGCTGCCGGTCGGGCGGCGGAAAAGGCTGCCAATGAGGCGAAAAAGCACGGCATGCTCGAGGTGGAGGTCAAGGTGAAGGGTCCGGGATCGGGACGTGAACAGGCCATCCTCAACCTGCAGAATGCCGGGCTGAAGATTACCGGCATCGAGGATGTCACGCCGCTGCCGCACAACGGCTGCCGGCCGCCGAAGAAACGAAGAGTCTAGGATTTTCAGCGGTTCGGTTGATCGCCGGGTATCCGTCGATCTGATTCGATGTCCGACGATTGACGTTCCGCGACTTGCAGAAACGATGGGTTCTCCGCAGCGAGGCTGGCGTACAGATGGTCCCCAACGGTGGGGACGGGAACTGCTGGCGATCTGCGGGCAGAACAAGGAGCTGAAAGCTTATGCGCATCCGCTGGCGTGGATTGGAGCTGCCCTCCCGGGTGATCCGTGATGAACAGGTATCCACCGACACATACGGCCGCTTCACGGCCGAACCGTTTGAACGCGGTTTCGGAACCACTGTAGGCAACAGCCTGCGGCGGATTCTTCTCTCCTCTCTGGAAGGCGCCGCCGTCACTCAGGTGCGCTTGAAGGGCGCCGATCACGAATTCACCAGCCTGCCCGGGGTGATGGAGGACGTCACTGACATCATCCTGAACGTCAAGAGCCTGATCGTGAAGCTCGACTCCGATGAGCCGAAGGAAATGCGCGTTCACACCCGCAAGGCCGGCGCCGTCACGGCAGGCATGATCGAAACCGATCCGGCAATCACGATTATCAACAAGGACCTGGTGCTGGCCACCCTCACCGAAGACGTCGAGTTCGACATGACGATGTACGTGGCCTCGGGCCGCGGCTATGTCACCGCGTCTGAAAACATCACCGACGACGGGGATCAGCAGGAACTGGGCCTGATCGCCGTCGACTCCATCTTCTCCCCGGTGACCCGCGTGCGCTACAGCACCGAGGACGCGCGCGTCGGCCAGCGCACCGACTATGACCGCCTGATCCTGGAAGTGTGGACCAACGGCACCACCTCGCCGGTAATGGCGCTGGTGGAGGCGGCCAAGATTCTCCGCAAGCACCTGAACCCGTTCGTCCAGTACTTCGAGCTGGGCAGCGACACGGCCAGTGAAGAGGCGGTCATGGCGCTGCGCGACGCCAACCGCGCCATGATCGATCCCGATCTGCAGCAGAAACTGAACATGACGGTGCAGGAGCTGGATCTGTCCGTCCGGGCCAACAACTGTCTGGAATCCGCCCGCATCCAGACCGTCCGCGACTTGGTGCAGAAGACCGATGCCGATCTGCTGAAGGTCCGCAGCTTCGGGAAGACTTCGCTGCGGGAGGTAAAACGCCGCCTGGCGGACATGGGCCTCAGCCTGGGCATGGACCTCAGCCAGGTGGGCGCGGGCGCCGAGGACGCCGGCGGCGGGGCGGTGCAATAGGAATGGTCCTCGGGGCGCCGCAGGACGGGAATTCCCCGTCGGAAAGCAGGTGCACTCAACCGCTTACGGCAGGAGACTGACCATGAGTTCACATCGACTTTTCGGCCGGCAGCTCAGCCGTGATACCGAGCACCGGCTGGCCATGCGCCGGAATCTCGTGCAATCGCTGTTTGAGCACGGGGCCGTCCGCACCACCCTCCCCAAGGCCAAGGAGGTGCGCGGTCTGGCCGAGAAGCTGATCAACCTCGCCAAACGCGGGATCATGGCCAGCGGTGACGATGCCGCGCGCGTCCGCCTGCGTTGCCGACGTCGGATCGTGGCGGAAATCAACGACCGGCGGCTGGTGGATGAAAAGCAGGAGTTCCTCACCGGAGACACCAGGACCGTCGTCCAGCGCTTGTTCAACGAAATTGCCCCGAAATTCAAGGATCGCAACGGCGGATACACCCGTATCACCAAGACCAGCGATTTCCGGATTGGTGACGGGGGGAGCCTGGTGGTGCTGTCGCTGACGGCCGATGCGATCAAACCGCGGGGCACGATTCGAAAATCGGCGGGTTTACGGCGGAAGCGCAATGCCAAGCGGGTGGAATTTGCCCGGAAGGTGCTCAAGAGCCGCAAGACCGAACCGGCTGCCGAAACGGCACCCTCGTGAGCAAGCCGCTGCAGGGGCTGGCGCGAAACTGAACACGGCTTCACCGTTTGGGCGGTGAGGCCGTGAGCGTTTGGTGAGAGCCGGAAACCCGGCCTCGCCGCCGCTCGGCGATGCTTCGGGAATGTGCGGCATTTGACCGTCCCGCGCGGCCGACCTACAGTACGGCGCACTCACGGCGGGGAGCTTGTCGTAAGTTCAAGAGAGACAAGGACATGTGGGAGAACGTCAACGTCTTCAAGTGGCTTTTCATGGCGATTTATATCGCGATCTTGCTGCTTGTCGCGCTGTACGGGGTGCATCGGTATGTGCTGGTGTATCTTTACGTGAAGCACCGTAACAATGCATACCAGCCGAAGGGTCGATTCACCGAATTGCCGAGGGTGACGATCCAGTTGCCCATGTTCAACGAGCGTTCGGTGGCCGCTCGGGTAATCCGCGCAACCTGCGCAATCGATTACCCTCACGACCGACTCGAAATTCAGGTTCTCGACGACAGCACCGACGAATCGGCCGACATCGCACGCGCCGAAGTCGAGCGCTTCGCCGCTCGCGGCGTGCCCATCCGCTACATTCACCGCAAGAACCGTGTGGGCTTCAAGGCCGGAGCTCTGCAGGAAGGTCTTAAGACCGCGACCGGTGAACTGATTGCCATTTTTGATACCGACTTCGTTCCGCCACCGGACATCCTGCGGAACGTCGTGGATTTCTTCACCGATGAAAAAGTCGGGATGGTGCAGGTCCGGTGGGACCACCTCAACCGCGAGGCGTCGCTGCTGACCCGCAGCCAGGCGATGTTCCTGGACGGGCATTTCGTCATTGAGCACACGGCCCGCAACCGCAGCGGAAGGTTCATGCATTTCAACGGCACGGCAGGCGTCTGGCGGCGGACCACGATCGAGGATGCCGGTGGATGGCAGCATGACACCCTGACCGAAGATCTGGATCTGAGCTACCGTGCTCAGCTTCGCGGCTGGCAGTTTGTCTACCTCCCGCAATTCTGTGCCCCGGCCGAGCTTCCGCCGGAAATGATCGCCTTCAAGCAGCAGGCGCACCGATGGACCAAGGGCAGTGCGCAGACCGGCCTGAAACTGCTGCCCCGCATCCTCCGCAGCAGGCACCTGCCGCGGCGGATCAAGTCGGAAGCGTTCTTCCACCTGACCAACACTGTCGTGTATCCGCTGATGGTGGTGCTGACCGTGCTGATGTACCCCGCGTTCATCTACTCCGACGGACCGTGGAAGCACATCAGCTGGGGCAAGGTGCTGTTTTCGATCAGCCTGTTCATTCTGGCGACATGCTCGGCCAGCACTTTCTTCGTCTATGCGCAGCGCGAGCTGTTCGGCAGGCAGGCGGTATGGCGATCCATTGCCTATCTGCCGATTCTGATGGCGTTGGGAGTGGGCGTCTGTATCAACAACAGCAAAGCGT
>JAVQWE010000218.1:0-5352 GCA_033579175.1 Phycisphaerales bacterium
GAGCTGAGCGACACGTTTTCGCGTCGCGGCTGTGACCGATGCCTCACCGTCCAGCACGAGCAGCTCGGCCGCTCGCGCGGAGGCATAGCGCACCGCCAGCGTATGAGCGTCCACCACTGGCCCGGAGACGAAGCCGGCCGTCGTTAGTGCTGTCTCGTAGGCGATCACCAGCTCAGCGATCACTTCTGCCCCGTAACGGTCCCACCAATCCCAATCGAACGAGGCTACATCGGCGGGTGTCACCTCGCGCGTGCGTCCCGATGGCGCGGCGTGGTCCCCCTCATCGAGGTGGTCGAACAGCCGCCGCATCTCCCGCCGCAGCCGTCGCTCCCACGCCTCGCGCAGATCCGCCTCGACACCGCGCAGTGCGCGCACGAGCGCCCGATCGTCCATCTCCGGCGATCCCGTGGCCACATCGGCCACAGCGAGAGCGAGCGGAACCATGTTCTGCGGCAGGATCGGCCGGTCGCCCCACGGCACGGTGCTCATGCCCTCACGCCTGCGAATGTCGTTGACGGTCAGAACGGCGCGGTCGAGATAGACCGCGTCGATGTCCGCCCGGCGTTTTGCGTCCTCCTGGAGCGCAGGGATGAACGAGTAGTCAGCCTCGAACTCGAACTCATCACCGAAATCAGGCCAGAGGAAGAACTCGTTCAGCTCCGCGAGGGTGGCGTCCACCTGGTCGCGAATCATGTCCCAGAACTCGGCGTCGTAGTTATCACTGTTGTTGTCCGTCGCCCGCTCCAGGCTACCCAGCACCGTGGGCGACATCTCGAACACGCGGGCGACCTCCTCCACCCCCCACCGCTGCTGTTCGATGAACTGCATATCCTTGTGCGGGATAGGCAGTGTCACCGCTTTTAACCCACCCTCCGTCACCAGCCAGCGGAACGCGTTGTCTGTCCCGCGAAACTTGCGCGCCAGCCGGTGTTCCCTGAGGCCGGATTGATCGATCGCCAGCCATGATCGGACAGTGATGCTCTCGGTTCTGCACGTCACATCCACGCTCGCGCCGGAAGCCGGCGGGTTTTCCAAGGCGGTGATTGATCTGGCCTGTGCTCAGGCCGGTCAGGGACAGATGCGGGTGGTGGTGTTTTCAACATTCGCCGCGGGCCACCGGCTCGATGCGGTGCGGCAGCGTTTTGAAGCTGCCGGCGTCGAGCTTCACCTGGCGGGCCCGACACGCACCAGGCTGCATCTGCACCCGCAGACCAGACGCCTCCTCCGCCGGTTGGCGCAAGCCAGCGATGTCGTCCATGTCCACGGAATGTGGGAGGATTCCCAGCACCGGGCTGCGGTAGAGTCGCGGCGGGCGGGCAGGCCGTACGTCTGGACGCCGCATGGCATGCTCGACCCGTGGTCGCTTCGGCAAAGCCGCTGGAAGAAGCGATTGATGTTGGCGCTGCGCTGCCGTCGCGACCTGAACCATGCCGCGGCGCTGCACTTTACGACCGATGTCGAGCGCGATCTGGTGGCGGCATTGCAGCTCCGTCCGACGCCGATCGTGGAATCGCTCGGGCTGGATTTCTCCGAGTTTGATTCCCTGCCGGCGCCGGGGGAGTTCCGGGCGCAGTTCCCGCAGATCGGCAATCGTCGGATTGTGCTGTTCATGAGCCGTGTGCACTACAAGAAGGGCTTGAATCTGCTGATTCCCGCGTTCGCCAAGGCCGCCGCGCCGGATGATGTGCTGGTGATCGCCGGACCGATCGCCGAAGGTTACCTGCCCGAGCTGCAGCGGCTGATCGAGGCGGCCGACGCCGAGCTTGCGCGGGCAGGAGACGAGGGATCGGGCGCCGGCCCGGCACCTGCCAGGGGGCGTGCCGGCCTGCCCCTGCGTGACCGAGTGATCTTCACCGGCATGCTGCATGGTCGCCAGCGGCTGGCACCGCTGGTGGATGCCACGGTGTTCGTTCTTCCCAGCTATCAGGAGAACTTCGGGTTGGCGGTGGCGGAGGCGGTGGCCGCGGGATGCCCGACAATCATCAGCGATCAGGTGAACATCTGGAAGGAGCTGTCGGCCGCCGGCGCCGCCGGTGTCGTGCCCACCGATGAGTCGCGCCTGACGGAGATGCTGCGGCTGTGGCTCAACGATGAGTCGATTCGCTCTGCGCACTCGGCGGCAGGAAAGGCGTTTGCCCGTCGGCGCTACGACTGGCAGGAGATCGCGCGGCGGTGGCTGGGGCATTATCAGGCCCTTGTCGGCAGAGGTGGCTGAAGCGGCGGCGCAGATTTCAGGAGGAATCACCGGTAAGTTGTCCGCGGGAAGGCACATTCCCTCAGAGGGACGGAGCAGGGGAGGATGTGGCTGCCCGAGGCACGCAGATGTCAGAGCGCATGAACCTGACGGAGAGTCAACAGGGTGTGAATGTCGCGGCGCCGGCGGCTTGTGCCGACGATCGTCCGGGGATTGCGTTCATTGCACCCCAGCAAACGCCGTACCGCGTTCATTTTGCGCTGCGGATGTACCGCGAAGTGCCGCAAGTCAAGTTCTGGAGCGTATTTACGCACGAATTTGCCGTCAATCGATGGAAAATCGATTCCCCCGCGGAAGTGAATTATGTTCAGTTCGGCGCCGGCGAGTTCTGTGAGAATCAGGACAAACCGGCCTACGCCTTACGCGAATGGCGCCGTGGGGGTCGAATCATCCGATGGATGGACCAGAACAACATCCGGGCCGTCGTGGTACTGGGCTACAACGATCCGGCACGGCTGCGGGTGATCCGATGGGCGCGACGTCGGAAGATCCCTCTTTTTCTGTGGGGAGACAGCAATATCCGCGGCGATCTGGCCCGCGGCGCCAAGGCGATTGCCAAGCGCCTGTTTGTCCGATGGATCATCCGGCAGCTTGATGCGTGCCTCGCCTGCGGATCGCTCGGCCGTCAGTACTTTGAAAAGTACGGAGCGGCACCGGAGAAGATCTATTACATGCCGGTTGAGCCGGATTACGACCTGATCGCCAGCGTGCCTGCGGATCGCATTGAGCAGATTTTGCAGCAGTACAACTGGTCGCGGCAGCGCCGCAGGATGGTCTTCAGCGCCCGAATCACCCGGGTGAAGCGACCGGATCTGATGATCGATGCCTTTTGCGAAATTGCGTCTCGGCGGGAGAACTGGGATCTGGTGATGCTCGGCACGGGCGACCTTGCCTCCCAAATGCAGGCGCGTGTGCCTGAAGAGCTTCGCAGGCGGGTGACCTTTACGGGGTTCGTCGACGGTCAGGAGAAAGTCTCGGCCATCTATCGATGCTGCGACCTGCTGGTGCTGCCCAGCGACTACGAGCCGTGGGCTCTGGTGGTGAACGAAGCCGCGGCGGCGGGGCTGGCGCTGGTCACCTCAGACGTGGTGGGGGCATCGCCCGAACTGGTTCGTGAGGGGGTGAACGGATTCACGTTTCCCGTCGGGAACCGGGCGGCGCTGGTAGAAACCCTCCTGAGAGTGACGGAAGAGCCGACGATTGACCGCTTCAAAGCCGCCTCGCCTCAGGTATTGGCAGAGTGGAGACGCACGGGAGACCCGGTGGCCGGGTTGCGGCAGGCACTGGTGGATCATGGGGTGCTGCCGAAGAGACGGTGAGGGCATGCGTTCTGCGGGTTCAGGGGGCTCGAGGCGCTCGATTCTGCTGATACGCCTCGATGGTTTGCCGGGCGAGGTCAGGCCAGAGGTATTGTTGCCGGACCAGTTGTTTTCCCGCCTCTGACATGCGGGCTCGCGTGAGGGGGTCGGAGACGATCCGTTCCAAGGCATCGGCGATCTTGCGCGGTTCCAAGGGGACGACGAATCCGGCCCCGGCGTCGGCGATCTGGGGAAAATGGGAGTTCTGGGAAATTACAACGGGAAGCCCGCATGCCAGTGCTTCAACCGCCGCCACCGGAAACCCCTCCTGCCGGCTCGGAAGACAGAAGACGGTGGCATCCACCATGGCCGCGAACTTGTCTTGGCCGTAAAGCCCCCCGGTGACAAGCACTCTTTCCCGTAGCTTTCTGGAATCAATTTCCCGCTCCAGCCAGCCTCGGGCGCCTTCATCCGGGCCGGCCAGCACGAGGCGCACGTCTGCCCGGCGAGCGGCCAGAAGTCCGAACGCCTCGATCAGGTAATCCAGCCCCTTCTTCTGATGTAACCGGGCAAGAAAGAGCACGAAGGGACAATTCTCAAGCTGTCGGAAGGCAGCCCGAAACGAGCCAGCCGCCGGCAACGGCTCGATCTCCTCCAGAAAAACGCCATTGGGAATGATCACCGCCGGTGCCGATAGTTTCAGCGGGGCCATCAACTGTGCCTCGTCGGAATTCAGGGCATGAAGGAAAGACGCTCGAGAGAGCACGCGGCGATATCCCATCGCCAAAGCCAGCTTCTTCTTCCAGCGGCTCTGGTTGAGGCTCCATGGGTCGAGCATCCCCGCCGGACGAAAGCAGTATCCCACGCCATGTCTGGCAGCCAGCTCGGCTGCGGTCTTCAGCAGACGTTCCCAGACCCCGTGAAGGTGAAGAAAGTCACAGTGAGGCACGATCTTCGCCAATTCGCGCCGGGCACGTGAGGCGAAAAAATGCTCCCCCCGTGTCAATCTGGGTAAGGCGATGCGTCGAACCCGCTCAAAGCCGGGGACTCGGGCGGTGGATTGGGCAATCCGTTCCTCGGCCGCGGGATCGACGTACGTCAGAATCGACACTTCGTGCCCGAGCCCCGCCTGAGCGGATGCCAGGCGCACCGTCACGAGCGGCGGCCCGCCGTTTGCCGGATCAATCGTGCCGACGACGTGAAGAATTCTCATCTCAGCGTGGACCCTGCAGATGAAGCCCCAGCACACACAGCATCCACGCGCGCGACCAGATTGGCGATTCAGGCTCCCGCAGAAAACCGTTCCAGATCGCGTCGACCCCTCTCGGGTTCAGCAACCCTGTGGATTTCAGCCGCGACAACCCCTGCTGGCACATCGGGCGCAATGCACCGGTCATCCAGCGGCGAATGGGGAGTGTGAACCCCCGCTTTCCCTGTTGAAGCACCGCCGGTGGCAGCACATCGGCAAACGCGTGGCGCAACAGATGTTTCAAAGGTGCCCCGGGTGGCAGACGCACCTTTCCCGGCAGGGCCAGGACCAGATCAAGCACCCGCTGATCCAGCAGCGGAACCCGGATTTCCAGGCTGTGGGCCATTCCGTTCACGTCACTGTCGCGCAAGAGCATGTTGCCCAGGTAGAGGCGAGTTTCCAGTTGGGAGATCGTCCAGACTGGATCATCGTCACGCAATTCGACCACGGCGATTTCCGAAGGATCCAGATAGTCGGGAGTTAACCCGAGGTCGTGCCAAAGCAGACCCAGCTCGGACAATTGCTGATCGGAAAGAAGCCTGCGCCGATGA
>JAVQWE010000219.1:0-5317 GCA_033579175.1 Phycisphaerales bacterium
GGGGATCGTTCTGATGGAAAACGCAGCCCGTGCCGTAGCCCAGCAGGCAGAGCGGATGCTCGTGGGCGTGCCGCAGCCCAGCGTCGTCATCGCCTGCGGCGGGGGCAACAACGGCGGGGATGGTCTGGCGGCGGCCCGGCATCTTCACAACCGGGGGTATGCCGTCGTGATCATCGAATGCTGGGAGGGCGATCTCCGTGGCGATGCCGCCACCAATTTCGACATCGTCTCCGCGATGAAGCTGCCGGCAGTGGCCGCCCATGATGCGCAGGACCTTCTGCAGGCCGGTTCGGCGGCGTTGATCATCGACGCGCTGTTCGGCACCGGGCTGAAGCGACCGATCGAAGGAGACGCCGCGCAACTGATCGCCCGGATCAACTCCAGTCGCCTGCCCGTGCTGGCTGTAGATGTGCCTTCAGGTCTGGATTGCGACACCGGACTGCCGATGGGTCCGGCGTGCGTGCGGGCTGCGGCAACGGTCACATTCGTCGCGGAGAAGCAAGGATTTGCAAACCCCGTGGCCCGGCGCTTCACCGGAGAGGTGATCGTCGCCGACATCGGCGCGCCCCCGGAGATCATCTCCGCAGTTCTGAGGGATTGTGCCGGGTAACCCGACGGGACCGCAATTGTCCGTCAACCCGGCCCCTACCCTGCCTTGGCCGGATAGATTGTCGATGGCGCCGCCGGATGGGGAATCGGCTCGGCGTGGGCGCGGGGATGCGCCTCATCGTACACCTGCTTCATCCGGGTGGTGGTCAAGTGGGTGTAAATCTGGGTGGTGCTGAGGCTCTGATGCCCCAGCAGTTCCTGAACGCTGCGCAGATCGGCCCCGTTGTTCAGCAGATGGGTTGCAAAGCTGTGGCGCAACGTGTGGGGGCTGATTCCCGGGTCGAGCCCCGCAATGGCCAGATACTTATCCAGCTTCCGTCGGACACTGCGGGTGGATAGCGCCTCACCGTGCTTGTTGAGGAAGACGCGCTGGGCGCTGGAGCTGTTCTGACAGCGGTGGTCGAGCTTGCGCAGCTCGAAATACCTTTGCAGCGCCTTGATGGCCTGACTGCCGATGGGGGTGATGCGGTCCTTGCGCCCTTTGCCTCGAACCCTCAACACGCCCTCGACCAGATCGAGGTCTCCCATTTCCAGCTCGACAAGCTCGCTGACGCGAATCCCGCTGGAATAGAGCACTTCCAGCATCGCCTTGTCACGGGCCGAGAGCAGATCGGCGTCGCCGGGGGCATCCAGCAGTTTCTGGACCTGTTCCAGATCAAGGCACTTGGGCAGGCGTTTTTCCTGTTTGGGGGTGCGGATGGTTGAGAGCGGATTGATGCTGACCATCCCGCGACGGATCAGAAACTTATAGAAGCTTCGCAGCGTCGCCAGTTTCCGCGCGGTCGTGCTCTTGGTGTAATTCTGAGCGTACAGGTAGGCCAGAAACTCCCGAACCGTCAGGGGTTCAACTTTCGTAAGCTTCTGGTCCAGCGGCAGATCGGCAATGCCGTTGGTGCGGGCGGCTTGCGCGTGTTCGCCGCCGATTTCCCCCTGAAGAAACTGGCAGAACTGCGCCAGGTCCGCGCCGTAGCTTTTGACGGTGTAATCGCTGAAGTGCTTCTCCAGCTTCAGGAAGTCCAGAAACTGCCGGACCAGTGCAGGATAGTTCTTCTCGGCGGCGCTGCTGGAGGCGGCGGAAGGTGCTTCTGTCATGTTGAGAGTTGGAGGATGAGATCAAACCGCTCATACACGCCGGGCGGAACTGCCGCGGCACCGCTCGCGAGAGGATCCTCCGCTCACGATCGATTCTTCGGGCATCGTGCCGGGCGTGGCACCCGACGGCACATCCTGCTCTCGCCCGGCACAGGAAGAATCGAAGTTGACACTCCCTTCCGATAAATCACGCTGCTTTCTTCGGCAAAAATCCCTTCAATTCTTTGGCCAAATGCTGCCCGAGCTGATGCGACAGCACGGCCGCGTCGAACCAGTCGAAGGCGACATCCCGACGGTGCACCAGTTCCACCAGCGCATCGAGCACCTTGGCTTCCTGCCCGACGTCATAGCGGAAGCAGAACGTTTCCCGACCCTTTACAAGGCTGAGCATGCGCGTGACTGGCTGAGGTTTGACGGTTGGAGCCATCGTTCAACGTCCCTTTCAGAATGTCGATCCGCAGCGGATCAGCAGTTGTTCGATCAGATCGTGGTACACAAACGAACTGAACCGATCCATGCTCACGAAGTATTCCTTATGTCCCAGCGGACCGGTCGGGTCATTTCTTCCATCGGCAAACTGATGCACTTTCTCGCGTACCGACCCGTTGGTGGCATCGTACATCCCCACCACCTGCAGCATCGCCGCGTCGGCCGGAACCGATTCCGTCGCCCCCGGCGCCGCCATGCGTGCCAGTTGCCGCGGATCCAATCCCGCAGGACGCACAAAATTCCCCGGTTTGGCAAAAAGCTGCAGGGAAGCGCCCATTTTGGGCGGGTTGTACGGATCGAACGCCGTCACCGTCGGCACAACCAGGGCATCGGCACCGAGCAGGTCACACACCAGCGCCGCCTGCTCAGACGACCCGATTTCCGTCAGTTTCAGGCTGGCATACACCTCCAGAACCCGGTTCACGGGGATGACTTTCAGCCCCGTGACCGTCTGGAGCTGCTGATACACCAGGTCCGCCTGCAGAAGCGCATCCACCGCAGCGATCCCCGACAGGTTGACCGCCGGCGCCACCGCCCAGACCTGCACCCGGTCTCCAGGCAGGAAAAGCTGCCGCTCGGTTCCGTAGCGGGGTTTGGCCGACTGGCACCCCCCCAGCACGGCAACCACCCCGACGATCGTCAGTAAAACTCTGCTCATGCTTCGTCCTTGAAGCTCTGATCCTGTCCATCTTCTTCCCCGCCGCGGCCGCAATCATCGCGGAACGCACAACACACTTTCCCGGCCGATCCCCCCGATCGTCCACTTTCGACGCAACCGATTCCGGCCGCCCGATGCCGCGGCCCGCCTGCCGTGGCGGGGCAATTCCGACGAGGCGCGGGCGTTATGGCGTGGCCGAGTCCTTGTCGGTGCTGGCGAAGGGGTCTTCCCCGTGCCGCTGGCCGGCGGTCATCAGCGGCCCACCGACGACCTGCGCCGCCCAGACCGCCTCCACCCCTCCGCGGTCGCTCACGAAGAACAACCGTCCATCCTTCGACCAGCTTGGCGTCGCGTTCACACCATTGCCATCGGTAATCCTCCGCCGACCCGTGCCGTCGGAGTTGATCACCCAGACATCCTGCTGCGTGCCACCCGCGGCGCTGTTCTCCAGCCCGGGATTGACGATCGTCGAAAATGCGATCATCGACCCACATCGACTCCAGGTGGGCGAAACCACCGCCGCGTTCCCGCTGACGGCCACTTCGGTCAGGTTTCGGGCCTCGCCCTCCACCAGATCGGCCGTCCAGATGCTGAACCACCGGCTGCCGCGCTGCCTCGGTCGCTGGAAGACAATCCGCTCCCGACCAGGATCGGGCGAGAATTCCGGGAACAGCCCGTAGCCGATCATCCGCCGCTCCGAGGTGCGCAGGTCGACGATCCACAGCTCCCATTGGCCAGATCGCGTGCCGGTGGCGCAATAGACCAGCCGCGTGCCGTCAGGGCTGAAGCTGGGATGCAGTTCCTGCATGTTGCTGGAGGTAACCTGCGTGACATTTCGACCGTCGATGTCCATCAGGTAGATGTCCCAGTTTCCGTTTCGCGTCGAGGAAAACGCGATCCGCCGACCGTCTGGCGAGAAGGTCGGAAAGCCGTCATCGGCCTGATCGCTGGTGAGCTGAGTGACCGTTACTCCTCCGATCCGCTGCAGGTAAATCTCCGGCCGCTCGTTGTGCCGTGTGCTGGCAAACACCAGCCACTTGCCATCGGGGCTGACCTGCACGTCGCTGTCGTAACCTTCATCGAGGAACGTCACCTGCTCAAAGCCACCCGTGCCCATCCGTGGCGAGGCCGACGGACGATCCCCGAACTCACCGAACACGTTTACCCTGCCTTGCGGCCCGGCAGGGGGTTGCGAGCTTTCAAAGAGCGGTGCCCCACCTTCGGGGGCAGAACCGGCCAACTGCGGCTTTTGTCCCCCCGACGCGGCCACGGGTGGAACATATTCCGGCACTGAATAGCCGCTGAACCGGGAACATCCCGCAGTCAGAACACCCGCTGCAAGGATGCCCAGGCTCAGCCCTCCCAACCGTTTCAAGCGCCTCAATGCGATCATTTGGCCTACCTCGACCCGTGGGTTTTCCATGTCGAGGTATCGGCCAGCCGGCGCACGTCAGTGAGCGGCAGCCCGTCGGCGGGCGGCTTGCGGGATTATCGGACTGGTTCACACCGGGGCTTGAGCGTTCGCGGATGGCTGCGGCAGGGCTGCAAGGGAGATGCCTTCGAGAAACGGCCTGAACCGGCGACAATTCCGGCCCGCGCGATCAGTTGCCGGCACCCCGGGGCAGGGGGTAGAAGTCGGGCAGGGCCTCGATTTTCCATTGACCTTGCCTTCGACTGAACACGGCGCGCACGCGGGTTTCACGGGTTTCCCCCTGCTGGAAGCGGATGATGATCTGCCCGCTGGCGAAGCTCATGTCCGTCAGCGGGTCGCTTTCGAAGACAAACAGCCCGGTGGATTCCAGGCGTTCCAGCGGGTTGCGCTGGCGGTAGAAGTTCCACGGATCGTCAAATGCCTTGCGATCCACACGCTGCCGGAAGGTTTCGCTGAACAAGGCATACGCCTGCTCCAGGCGGTTGTCGCGGATGCACTGCCACAACTGGTCGACCAACGCCACCAGCGCGGCCCGATCGCTGGCGGTGCGGGCCGCCTCACGGTATTGCGCGGTCGCGGCCCAGGCACCCAGGCCAAGCGACAGCACGATTCCCGCCAGTGCCAGAGGCGTGCCGGTCTGGGTTCCGTTGCTTCGCGCAATCTGCACCAGCCCCACGATCCCCAACGTCAACGCCGTCAATGGAATGATCAGCAGAACCGTGTCAAAATTGGCCAGGAAGCTCAGCAGCCCCCCGACAACCGCCACCACGCTGCAGACATTCACGGCCTTGTAATCGCTGGAGGCCAGCCCCGCCGTCCGCGACATCCGATAAAGCGACGACAGCGGGTCCTGCGAAGCTCCCGGGCTGGCCCCGGTTTGCTCAGCCTGGTTGCCCAACGCGCGCATGTGGTGGCAACTCCCGTCTCCGTAAGCACTTATGCTTGCGGAGGATGCTTCAAGTCAGCCGCGGTCCCCGGCCGATGCTACAGGCGACGCGGGGTGCGGCACTCCCGTCGGAAGCTAAGCAGCCCATGAC
>JAVQWE010000220.1:0-5313 GCA_033579175.1 Phycisphaerales bacterium
TCCAGCCGCCGGGGGGAAACGCTGGTGCGCAGCTCCGGGGTCAGATCGCACACCCACCACGCGACCAGCGCCGCCGCCACGTCAGGCCGAAGGTTCCGTCGTTCGACAAAATAGGAAGCATCCGGTTCGGGCCTGACGTCAAAGTGAAGGTCAAAGCGGTCGATCATGGCCGGATCCAGCTCGTGCACATGCCGACCGCCATCCGAAGGGTTGATGGCGGCAAACACGGCGCGCAACCGTGGCAGGGGGGTACCGTTGATGGTGCGGAACTGGACCATTTCCAGGACGGCGTTCTGGGTCCTGGGGTGACCGCGGTTGAGTTCATCGACGATGATGACCTCGGCTTCCTCCACATCGGCAGGTCGCACGAAAGTGAGCCGGGAACGAGGCCCGCAAGCGGTCTGCACAGTAACCGGAACGGGGATTCCGACCAGATCGGCCCACGGATCGAGAGTCGGAGCGCTGAAATACTTCAGCGTCAAACCCAATTCGGCGACGGCATCGCGAAGGATTTGCGTTTTGCCGACTCCGGGAGGACCGTAGAGCAGCCCGTTCATACCCTGTCGAATGCCCTTGACGATCATTGCGCGCATTTGCGTGTGGCTCGTCATGTCGGATTCCTCCCTCGGATGGGGCAGACCGGGCGTCGCGGCTGAAGCATTCTGACGGTCGCCGGAGCGGCACCCCACCCTGAAGCCCTGATTGAGGACCGGCGCGCAGCTTCCCCGTTTCGCTGCGCCTCTGCGCCAGGACGAGTTGCCCGACGTCTGCCGGGTTCGTTGCCGGTTCAACCGGAAACTTTCCTGAAAAATCGATTGACTCGTTCGATCAATTCGCGGTACTGTTGCCCTGTCGTTTCAGACGAGTGACGACCACTTCCGGCCACGGAATGGCGCTGATTCCATCCGTTCGACTGCTCACAGAACAGACGGTCAATGGTCGCGTCCCAGCCACTTTCGCCGCGTGCTGCTGCAACCGCCGGTCCGACGGCGAGGGACCGTTTCCGGAGGATCGTTGCGCGTCGTTCTCTCCCGTGTAACCCGTACCGGGCGCGAGCGCCTGAGCTTCCGAAAGGGCTGCCGCTCGTCCCGAATTGGAAGCGAGGATATCGTGATCGATTTTTCCGTGTTCGGAATGATCGGCACGATCTGCGCGGAGCCGGCCATGATCCCACGCAGAAATACCCGGGTCAGAATCCGGATTCACAAACTGTTCGACGACCCTGCGCGTGTGCTTGCCGACGAATCGGAGATCCGTCGGTTGGCCGCGATCGCGCAGGTCACCCGCAAGACCATGGTGAAGATGCTCGAATCGTCCGAGCAGGACGGCTTCATGAGCCGCCAGATCTTCCGGCTCTGCGAGGCGGAGGGAAGAAACCCCGAGGATGTGATCATCGGGCGCAAGCTGGCTCGTCCGCGACGCCCCAGGGGCGATGCGGTTGCCGGCGGGACGCGCAGCAACGAAGTCCCCGCCGATGGGGAACTGCCGGAAGCGACCCCGGTGGCAGCCGAGTCAGCACGGCGAGAGCCCATGGTTCCCGTCACGTTCTCAGCTTCTGCTCCGATCAATCGTGCCGGCCGGCCGGCACGGATCTTGCGACGGGAGTTCGAGCAGTTTGTGCCCGGCGACCGCTCGATCCATGATTCCCTGGACCCCTCGTCGATGATCCGTCTGCATCCGGGAGAGTCGCTTCACTTCGTGGACTTCGATAAGCACAAGCAATGGACTCACGATTGCCACGGGGGATTCAAGCGCGACCTGCTGGAATCGATCGAATATTTCCCGCCGGAATGGGGAAGCCGCCTGGCCACCGCCGTCGAGATTGCCGCAGCCTGCCACTGGCTGGATGAGCTGCTGGTGTATGTGGTGCGGCACATCGTCCGCAGCTTTGCGATTCCGCGTCTGCGTCTGCTGGCAGAGCAGCGGGGGCGACCGGTGGACTGGCTTATTCACGAAAGCGAGAAGGTCCTGGCGTCGATGGGGCGCACGCTGCCGCCTGAAACCCACGCGCTGCCGAAATATGTCGAGGGATTGAAGCAATCGCTTCGTGAGACCCGGCGGATGATTCCGATTATCTGTCGGCAGGATGGTTCTCTGGCGCGACAGGCAGCCCTCACCCTCTGGCAGCGTGCCCGCGGGAGGCCTCACTTGGAGGCGTATCGTGCCGGCGACCCGCGAGCCTGGCATGCGTTTTCTCCCTGGCTGGGTCCGCAGGGGCACAGCACGCCCGCCGCTCGCGAGCACTACCCGCTTCCGTCGGCCCCTGCCGGGGCTTGCGTGTGCGTCTGCGGCACTTTCGATCCGCAACAAGGCTTTGCGGTTCGGCGGGTTTGTGAGTTCTTCCGCCCCGATCACGAGGTGTGGAATGACACCGCGGGTGTCATGCACTGCTTTCTGATCTGCAATGACGATCGACCGGGGGACAACCTCGGGGGGGTGCTGATCCAGTGCCGGATTCTTGCCCCGGCACATCCTCCCCCGCAGGGCTGATTCGTCCGGGAAAAGTTCGGTCTGGGTGGTCATTTCACTGCAAACGCGTCAACTTCCGTAGGTACGAAGGAAAAATCGCACGAATTCCGAGGGCAAATGCGGCCTTGGGAGACACCCCACGGGGGGGCGGATCCTAGCGCAAACGCTGTTTTTTTAAAAAATTGTGCTTGCAGTATTCGATGCGGCACGATAACCTGATCATCAGCATTTCAAAGCAGAGGCTGCAGAAGGTGTCACACTGAACGTTCCGCTGGCACCAACGCATGTCTGATTGGCCTCTGGCTGCAGGTTGAGCTTGGCGAACCGCTGCGGCGGGAACGCCCATGTCTAGTGGAGAGGAGAGCTGCATGTCCTCAGCGAATTCTTGCGGGAAATCCGGCATCGGGCACCGGATCGATCGAGTTTTGGCTTCCTCGGCCGCCGCTGTTGCGGCAGCCACCGGGCTGGGGATGATCGGCACAAGCCAGCAGGCGAATGCGGTCATCGTCTACAGCGGCTCTGTAGCGATTCCCGTCCCCGACAATCTTGACGGGGTCTATCTCAACGTGGTCACCGGTGCCACAGGTTCGACGGGAACATCCGTGCCGGGGTGGGATATCAACCCCTATTCGGTAGTGGCCGGGGAGTTCAATCTGTGGGGCTGGTCGACTCAGACGTGGTATAGCTCGACAGGTACTATCGCCGGGCCGTATCGTGTCCCGGCCGGCACGGTCATCGGTCCTCCGGCTACGAATTATTTCCGGCCGGGCGGCGGCACGAACGTCGGTCCGCAAATGAATCTGAACAGCACCGATAATTACCTCGGCTTCCGCTTCCAGCACGAAGGGAATGCCAATCAGATTCATTACGGCTGGGTGCAGTTCGCCTTTGGTGCAAATGCAGGGTCGCGCACCATCATTGGATATGCCTACGAGGACGTGGCGGGTGCTTCGATTCCGGCTGGAGCGATCCCCGAACCCGCATCGCTCGGATTGCTGGCGTTGGGAGCCTTAGGCTTGGCAGCCCGCCGTCGGTAAACTCTATCGAGCGCTCGCCCGTCATTGGAAGCTGACTACTTCGCAGGCTCAAGGCCCATTCGCAGGACCTTGAGCCTGCATCTTTCTTTCCGGTCAATCCACGGGTTGTTCCTGCTGCGTTTGGGTCGTGTCGTCCCGCTTGAGCGAGTGTGTTGCGGCCGCTTCTTCCCCCTATTCGATATATCCGGACCGGATGACCCCGCTGTTTGCCATGGTGATGGGGCAATCGTACATCCCTCTCGGCCGGCAGTGACGTGAAGCGGACTTCCCCCGCGTCGTGTGCGTGAGTAAGGGAGAAGCCGTTCATGGCCCGCAAGCAAACCACCCGCGAAACGTCGCACGGAACACCACTGGAATCGCTCGAACTGCGTCGCCTGCTGGCGGCGCCGGTGCTGGATCACGCCTTTGGCGACGCCGGGCGGGTGCTGCTGGACATTTCCGGCGATGATTCTGTCTATGCCACAGCGGTTGACGCCGCGGGGCGCATTCTGGTCGCCGGTGCTTCCCACGGGCCCGACGGGTCCAGCGACGCGCGCGTCACCCGCTTCCATCCCGATGGTTCTGTCGATGAGTCATTCGGCGCCGCCGGTTCGGTCCTGATCGCCTTGGGGACCGACACCTTCGAGGAAGCCCGGGGGGTGGCGGTCGACGCCGGCGGAAGAATCTATCTGGCCGGGTCCGTGGACCTGGGCGGGGGATCGGATTTCCTGCTGATCCGGCTCAACCCGGACGGATCGCTCGATTCGTCCTTCGGATCGGGCGGCGTGGCGACGGTGAACGTTTCCGCAACCGATCTGGCCCACGCGCTGGTGGTAGATTCCGAGGGAAAACCCGTTCTGGCAGGATTATCAAACAACCGGTTTGCCGTTCTGCGGTTCAACAGCGACGGCACTCTTGATTCGTCCTTTGCCGGCGGGGGAGTAGCCTCGGTCAGTTTTGGCACTCCCTTTGCGGCGGCGACAGGAGTAGCGCTGGCTGGGAACGGGTCGATCGTTGCAGCCGGATATACCCTGGCTGGGGGGAACTTTGATTTTGCCGCGGCGCGGTTGACCCCGTCGGGGGCCTTGGATTCCACGTTTGATTCTGATGGCCGCTGGCGGTTGGACTTCGGCTCCAACCAGGAGCTGGCACGGGCGGTTCTCGTGCGCGCCGATGGATCGATCGTCCTCGTCGGCAACCGCGCCGGTGATGCGGCGATGCTGAAGCTGAACCCCTCCGGGGGGCTGGACAGCACCTTCGGCACCAACGGGGTCGTCCTGACCGATTTCGGTGGCTCAGCCGATCGGGCTACCGCGATCATCGAACTGTCCGACGGGCGGCTCATGCTCTTCGGCGGGGCAGGTAATGGCGGAACTTCGCAGGATTTCGCGATTGCACTGTATTTGGCCAACGGGGTCCTGGATTCGGAATTTGACTCCGACGGCCGACTCCGGCTGGATTTCCAAGGCAACTTCGATGAGGCCAGCAGTGCTGCGCTTTCGGGAGACCGGGTCGTCGTTGCCGGACATGCCAGCTCGGATTTCCATTCACCGTACACGCTGGATGCAGCTGTGGCGGCGTTTTCTCTCCAGCAGGCGCCTCCTCCTCCTCCCCCTCCCCCTCCGCCTCCTCCGCCGCCGGTCAACAGCCCACCTCAGGCGAGTCTGACCGCGCCGGGCGTTGTTGTGCGAAGCTTCGAGGCAAGCTTCACGGCGGAGATCAGCGATGCAAATGCCGGTGACAGTCACCTGGTCACGTGGGATTTCGGGGACGGAACCGTTCTCAGCTTCGACAGCATCGCTGCGGCGCTGGCGGTTCGCCACACGTT
>JAVQWE010000221.1:0-5287 GCA_033579175.1 Phycisphaerales bacterium
AGAAGCTGATAACTGCCTTCGCCGGCGGGCCGCAATTCATGCTTGCGATCATAAGCGGCTGCAAAACGCTGCAGGTCTTCGGTATCCTGTTGGGGATCACCGGAACGGATCTGACGGAATTCCGGTCCGAAGAGGCTTTGCATTTGCGCAAAGTCACGAGCCCGCGCCGCGTGGACCAGCGCGTCGGCCGTCGCCTCCGGGCTGCTGAACGAGCGTTGTGTGGTGCAGCCACAGGCCAGCAGAGCGCTGACCACCATCAACGGCAGAAAAACGATCCATTCTCTTCGCATAAAAGCCCCTGAGTACGGTCAAACTCTTCCCGGATCTTCATCGACGAGCGCCCGCGCGCCCACCGGCGCCCCGATGCGCCCCCGCGGTGCCCCGACTGGCATGCCCGCGGGCGCTGTGGGCTGCGGCGCCACGATCCATGCTGAACCCCGACGGTTGTGGAGCCGGGCGGGCCTTGGGCGCCTCAGGGGTACGCGGCTTGACCTTCGGTGGCGCGGCGCCGGGTCGATCAGGTATCCGGGTGCGATCGATCGAGGGCGCCTTGGGAGGCGCAGGCCGATTGACCCCGGGCGTGCGGTCTGCGCCGCCGATGCGGTCTGCAGCCCCAGGCCGGTTGACATCACCACGATTTGCCCGGGACCATTCCCGTCCGGATCCCGATTGTCGCGTTCTGGCCAGGGGCGCCTCACCCGGATTGCGGTTCGGGATCCTCGGGAGGCTCTTTGCGGTGCCCTCCGATGCGCCTCGGAACTTCTGCAGGCTTCCGGTCTGCGCCCGCTGCTTGAGCTGTTCCGTATTCACTTTCCCCGGATTCGGACGCCAGGCAGTGCCCTCATTCCCGATTCGATTGCCCGAATTGAGTTTGTTCCGGACGTTGTTGATGTTGTTCTGATTGATGTTGATCTCGCCGATGTTGATTTCACGATCAATGTCAATTTCGTGGTGCCCCCACCCGATGCACCCGCCGTGCCAGTCGCAATCGATGTTGTTGGCAAGGATCGCCCCCGTCACCACCCCTGCGCCGAAGCTGATGGCGTTGCTCCAGAACATATCGCTGGAGCTGTAGCCATAGACGGGCGGTGCGTAAACCACTGCAGGCTGGTAACTCGGCACATAGATCACTTCCGGAGATGGCGATTCGATAATGATGGTATCTCCAGATTCGACGACCGTCTGATACTGGTTGCTCTTCAGTGCCCCATTGCTCCTGGCCGTGGCGCGTAGCGACTGCACGGCGGCCATCACGTCCTGCGACTGCACGATGTAGGCTTCACCGATCGCGGTGGTCTAATCGATGTTGTCGGCCAGCAGATTCAATGCCTCGGGAATGTGGGCGATCGCCTTGACGGGCGGTTCCCAGTTCTGCGCGTCGATCGCATCCCCTTTGCCGCCGGCTTTCACGAAGGCCTGCGCTGCGGTGATTTCCTCGGGATAGACCGAGGCAGCCAGGACGTTGGCCAGCAGCGGATCGGAATACAGCGCGATGGGGGCGAGCATCTCCTCCAGATCGGCCCGGGAAAGCGCTCCCGCCGGAACTTCCTGCGCCCGGACGGCACCGACCAGACCTGCAAGCGCCAGAGCAATCGCGACAACTCTCATGAAACCTCCTGCGCGGACTTTCAGATTATCCGAACCACCGGCGACCTCCAAGAATACGACCGGAAGCACAACAAAACGTGCCGCCGGCTGTTCCCTTGAGTCCTCGTTTCGGCCGCGAGCGTCAGAACGTCACCCGCCGCGAGGCCGGATCGTCGCCCTCGTACCACCGCCCCGGCTTCAGCGTGATTCTCCGCAGCCCCACCGGACGACACGCCAGCAGGATCTGCTGCTGCAGACCCGCCAGCAACACGGTTTTCAGCTCATACAAATGAGGCGAACTGTCCACCAGCACCTTGAGCGTGCCGGCGTGAAAGCTCTCCAGGCAGGTGTGGGCAATCAGCGTTTCCGGAATCAACTGCTGCCAGACCGTCGCGATGTGACTCAGCCGGGTCTGCTTCCGCTGGATGTCCTTCTTATAAAATTCCACCAGATCGGCGCCGATCGGCTTCACCGGCAGCGCCGGGGGGCGCTTGTGGCGAACCAGCCGCCGAAAAAGCGCTTCCTGCTCGATCCCTGCGGAAAGTACCGACCATGATTCCGCCTTGGCCACGTTGATCCTCCTGCGGGCTGGCTGCGTCGGTTGTTCAAGGTTGTCGGCGGTTGGGGAAGAATGTGCGCCGCGACCAAGTCCCGATACCTGTCATACCCGTGTGATCTGCCGAAGGCAACGTTTCGCCTTCCAGACCCCCCCGCCGCCGGGAAATCCCCCCCTGCCGTGGGTAAAATCGCGGCTTGTGAGACCTCCACGGTGGATCATTTATCTCTGGACCGCACCGACCACCCTCGTGGGACTGGTGGCGGTTGCCCTGACGCTTCTGAGCGGCGGGCGAGCGCGATTGCACAGCGGGGTGATCGAAGCCCACGGGGGTTTTGCCCGATTCTTTCTGCGTCGGCTCACCCTTTTGAAAGGTGGTGCCAGCGCCATGACCCTCGGGCATGTGGTGATCGGGCGGGATGCGCAGTCCCTGGAGCGGACGCGCGACCATGAACGCGTGCACGTGCGGCAGTGTGAGCGCTGGGGGCCGGCGTTCCTGCCGGCTTACCTCCTCTGTTCGGCGTGGATGTTTCTGACCCGGCAAGACCCCTATCGCGACAACCCCTTCGAAAAAGAAGCCTTCGCTCGTGCCAATGGGACATCAGCCGACAGACGGGAGCCATCCCCGACACCGGCCAGCCTGTAAACCGGGGCTAACCGGTCAGCGGGTGCCTGTGGGGCGGACCGACCGACCGGCGATCCTCCTTCCCTCGGATCAACTGGTAGTGAACCGGCAATAACCTGCCTTTTCGCGCCGACCGACGGGCGATCCTCCTTCCTGCGGATCAACAGACGGGCACGATTTCCAACTTCTATAACTTTCATAAGATTTCCCTGGCGACAACACCGGTCTCAGTTGGGAATGGGATGCAAGGGGATTGCTATCGTGGATTCTCCCCAAAAACCCTGATTGCGGACCACGATTTCCTTTTCAGCGGCGGTAGGAATCAGGGCACCGCTGACCCCAGGAGGCGGAAATCCACTCCGGTCCAAGGCTGTCGTCGCCCACAGACCGGCTCAGAACGCCGCGGCCAGCTCCGGTGGCTCATAAGGTGCCGGTGCCGTCTTCTGGGTAAGCTCTGTGGTGGCGGGCAAGCCGCGGAGATATTCCAGCACCGCTCTGCGTCCGATTCGACGCAGAAACGCCCCCAAATCCGTCTCCCCGGGCTGACGCTGGCTCCGAAACAGCTCCAGCAGCGCCGCGGTCACAATTGCCACCTTCGCTCGCGGCACCTGACGCAGGTAGAGCGCGCCATCGACGTTCAGCGGCAGTCCCTGATGCCGACCGTCTTCGCTGCCCCCGATCTTCAGCATGTACATGTCCGGCCCCTGCCCGACCCAGCCGATGCTCTTGGTCGCCGGGCGGAAGCACTGGCGCTCGCAGCCGGTGACACCGATGGATTCGGCACAATCGCCGTAGCCCATCGCCTCCAGCTCGTCGATCAGTTCCGGCACGAATCGCTCGCTTTCGGTGTAGCTCAGCCGGCAGGTGGGCAGCCCGACACACGCTCCGGAGAGCACCCGCAGCCGGGAATACGCCCTGCCACCGCGACGCCCGTGCCCGAAGGACCGGATCGTCTCCTCCAGCTCGTTTCGGGCCGATGGATCGACGTTCACAAACAGAAGATCCTGATTGGGAGTGATCATCAGCTCGAGATCGAAACGATCCATCACGTGCCGAGTCATGCTCTTGAGGCGCTCCTCCCCACGGTCGATCAGTCGGCCGCATTCGATGAACAGCCCCAGAGCCGCCCGCCCGTCGGGAAGATCGCTCCAGCCATGGTGCAGGCGCCGCGGGCCGACATCCAGCGATTCATCGGGGGGTTCAAAGCTGGCTCCCAGTGCCCGAACCTGCTCCTGGAACCACTGCATCCCCTGGGCATGGACGACGTATTTCAATCGCGCCCAGTGGCGATTCTTTCGGTCGCCCCATTCCTGATGAACCCGCACCACCGCGTCCATGCCCTTGCGCAGCTCGGCCGGCGTAAAGATTCCCAGCGGCTTGCTCAACGTGGCAAACGTAGCCTTGCCGTTCTTCTCGCCCTGTCCTCCACCGATATACAGCTGCCAGGCGACGGTTCGCCCGTTTTCGATGATCGGAGCCGCGCCCATGTCGTTGGTGCGCATCTCGACGCAGTTGTCGCGCTCGATTTCGCCTGTGAGCAGGTTCAAATGGGCCGTGGCGAAGCCGATTTTGAACTTCCGGTTGAGCAGGTTCGGGGCGTAAGCAAACCGCTCGCCGCGGGCTTCGACGGCGGCGCGGTCGGAGCTTGTATCAATCTCAAAGACCTGAATGTGCGGCGTGGGATCAAGCTGGAAGTAGCGGGCCGTCGCCACCGCCAGTTCGTGGGCGTTGCAGACGGTGCTGAAGCGGCTCAAGGGGCAGGCCATCACGTTGCGGGTGTTGTCGCCGCAACCGTTGAGCGTGTAGAAACCCGTGGAGGCAATCGTCCGCACCACCTCCACCAGGTGTTCCTTTCGAACCCAGTGAAACTGGATGTTCTGCCTTGTGGTCAGCCGGATGCTGGGCCGGCCCTGGTCGTCGGCGGTGAAACGCGTGGCCAGATCATCAAGGATCTGCCATTGCCGACGATTGAACGCCCCCCCGCCCGGGACGGTGATGCGGATCATGTACATCCAGTCCTTTTCCCGTCCGGTTCTGGCGCGGTTGTATTCGAGATAGATGCCGTGACTCTTGGCCAGAGTTTCGGTCTCGGCCTGCACATCGCTTCGGGCGCCATCGCGAAGGTCCTGATACAGGTTCCCGGCCAGACCGTGGGTGAGCTTGATCCGCTCGACTTCGTTGAGCTGATCCTCTGGGGTGCGCAGCAGCGGCTGCGGCAAGCCCCGGTCTGATTTCATCGGTGCTGACATCTTCATGTCATGGGCCGGATGGCCATGCCTCCGGTATCAGCGGCCGCCGGTCTGGACCGTACCGCAACGACTCACAGATGAAGTCCGCATTCGGTCTTGTTGAAGCCGATCCACCGACCGGATCGCTCATCCCCATTCACAGGCCGGGCCGTACAGGTGTGACACCCGATACTGCGATATCCCTCGGCCAACAGAGGGTTGTAAGGAAGATCGCGCTGGTGCACGTACGCCCAGACCCGTTCTTCGCTCCAGCCGGCCAGGGGGCAGATC
>JAVQWE010000222.1:0-5239 GCA_033579175.1 Phycisphaerales bacterium
CGGGCGGATACCAAGGGAACGAGCACGGTGAGAAGGCAGGCAAGCAGTCGCATCCTCTGATTGTATCAGCCAACCTCAGGAGGGTCAGGAGCTGGGGCGATCGTGCAGGCCGGTGCTTGCGGGTCTTGAAGGATCGGAGGAGCAGCGTGTCCAACAACGTTGATCGGGGCTTGATGTCCTTGCTCAGCCTGAACAAAAAGTCGCCGGATGCCCCCACTCTGGCTGATGGCACCAGACTTCGGGAGGTTGAGGGCTCGCAACCGCCTGCCGATGTTGCCGCCCAGGCGGGTATCAACCGGTCGTCGAGATCAGTTGCCGTTCGTAAAGCTGCTGATAGATCTCACAGGACTTCAACAGGTCGTCATGCCGGCCTTGACCGACGATTCTGCCCTCATCCATGACGACAATCTCGTCGGCCGAGAGGATGGTGCTGAACCGGTGGGCGATGACGAAGGTGGTTGCCTCGTGCATGACTCCCTCGATGGCCTGCTGGATGAGATGTTCGCTTTCGGCGTCCACCTGACTTGTGGCTTCATCCAGGATGAGGATCGGCGCCCGACGGAGGATCGCCCGGGCGATGCACAGCCGCTGTTTTTGCCCGCCGGAGAGCTGCGATCCCAGACCGTCGAGGGGAGTGTCATATCCCTGAGGCTTGGCAAGGATGAAATCATGGGCAAACGCGCGTCGCGCGGCGGCCTCGATGTCCTGCCGCAAGGCCAGGACAGCGGCTGATTCTGCCGCGGCGGGATCATGGAGCCTGGCGGCCAGAGGATGCCCGTAGGCGATGTTCTCAGCGATGGTTCCGGGGAAAACCACACTGTCCTGCGTAACCAGGGCAATCTGGCTTCGGACGGATCGCAGCGTGGCCTGCCGCAGGTCGATGCCGTCGATCAGCACAGCCCCTTCGGTCGGATCGTAGAATCGTGGCAACAGCGCCAGCAGCGTCGTCTTGCCGCTGCCGTTTCGCCCCACGATCGCCACGCTGCGGCCTTTGGGCACCCGCAGAAAAACCCGATCAACCGCCGGCCGGGGGGCATCAGGGTAGCGGAAACTGACGTGGTCGAAGCAGATCTCCCGGGTCAGGGGCGGGAGGACGATCCTTCCTTCCCCGGGCAGACCTCCGCGCCGGGCGTTCTGCCCACCAGCCGCCGCACCGGCTGTCGCATGCTGCGGCCGCTGTTCGCGGGTTCTCTCGGCCGGCAGGTCCAGCAGCTCAAACAGCCGAGCCGCCGCCGCGTTCGCCCGTTGCATCACGTTGTTGATCTTGCTGATTCTTCGCATGGGCTCGGCGATCGTGCCGAGGGCGAACATGATCATCATGAAGCTGGTCTGATCGAGCCATCGCCTCTCGAACATCATCCAGCTTGCCGTAAGCAGGATCACGCCGATCGCCACCAGAGCCGTGATTTCCATGATCGGAGTGGTTGCCGCCTCGTAACGGCTGAGGCGGACCTGTTCGCGCCGGATGCCCTGCATGATGCGGGCGTATCTGCGGCGCTCAAATCGCTCGGCCTGCGCCGCCTTCACCACGCGCACCCCCCCAAGGGTGCTTTCGATCTGTCCGAGCATGGCGGCGCTTTTCTGCAGCGCTGCCCGGGTTGCCCGGCGGACCTTCGTGCCCAGCTTCTTCATGATCACAAAGGCCGGCGGGATAAACAGCATGATCACCAGAGTGAGCTTCCAGTTGATCCACAGTGCCAGCCCCAGCGACATGACGATGCTGATCGGGGACTGAATGAGCTGCCCCAGCAGAACGCGCACCCCGTCCTGCAGCAGTGCCGCGTCGTTCATCAGACGGCTGGTGGACTCACTGGTGCCGGACCGGCCGAAATAGCTCATCGGCAGGTGCAGCAGGTGGTCATACACGTGCCGACGCAGATCGTGCACTGAATAAATCGCCACGCGGTCACTGAGATGCTCATGGGCAAAGCGGAACAGGTTGCCGATGACCACGGTGACGGCGATGAAACCAAAGATCACCGCGATGGCCTGCAGCGGACGGTCGGGGATGAACCGCGCCGCTGCCTCGGCGATCTGGAGGTAGAACGGCACGTTTTCGCCGCGGGCGGCGATGGCCTCGGCTACCCAGCCACTTACCGTTTTGCCCTCCACCAGCACCTTGAGGATCGGGAAGATGGAGCTGAGGCTGATGGTCTGGACGATCCCCATCAGCAGGGCACAGCCGATGCTTGCGACCATCATCCCGCGATAGGGCCACGCATAGGTCAGCGCGCGGCGCAACTCGAGGTAGACACCGCGCTTTGGCTTGACGGATCGACTCATCTGGCGATGCTCTTGGCAGCTCACATCATGCAGACTTCCGTCCCGTTGTCATCTCCCGACATCACCCAGGCCGAGATCGACGCCGTGGTTGAGGTGCTGCGGTCGCCGACGCTGTCGATCGGGCCCCGGATCGAGCAATTCGAGCAGCTTTGTGCCCGGATCGCAGGCCGGCGGCATGGAGTGGGGGTTTCCTCGGGAACCGCCGGACTGCACCTGTGCATGCTCGCGGCCGGGATCAGGCCGGGGGACGAGGTGATCACCACCCCCTTCAGCTTCGTGGCAAGCACAAACTGCATCCTGTATGTCGGGGCCAAGCCGGTTTTCGTGGATATCGACCCCCGGACGCTGAATATCGACGTCGGGCGGGTGGAAGCCGCCATTACGCCCCGGACCCGGGCGATTGTGGGGGTCGAGGTCTTCGGCCATCCGGCAGGCATGCCAGAGCTGGAGCGCATCGCCCGCAAGCACGAACTGGTTCTCATCGAGGACTGCTGCGAGGGCTTTGGAGGGGGGATTCGCACCGAACCACCCGCGCCCGCGGGGGCATCCCCACCGGGGGGTTCGCAAACCCCGCGGCCGATGCGCAAGATCGGCTCCTTCGGCAGGGCCGGCGTGTTCGCGTTTTATCCCAACAAGCAGATCACCACCGGCGAAGGGGGGATGATCGTCACCGACGATGACCGGTTTGCCGAACTGTGCCGCAGCCTCCGCAATCAGGGCCGGGATGGCATGTCGTGGCTGGCACACGCCCGCATGGGCTACAACTATCGCCTGAGCGAGATCAATGCCGCCCTAGGCATCGCCCAGATCAACCGGCTGGAAGAAATCCTCAACGCCCGCCGGCGTGTGGCCAACGAGTACATGCGGCGGCTGATGGATAACCGTCACCTGATCCTGCCCAACATCGGCCCGGAAGTGGACATGAGCTGGTTTGTCTTCGTCGTCCGTCTGAGCGACCAGTTCGACGCGACCGACCGCGATGCCATCATCGCCCAGCTTCGCGCCGAAGGGATCGGCAGCAGTAACTACTTTCCCCCCATACACTTACAGCCATACATCCGCGAAATCCTCCAGACGCAGCCGGGGGATTTCCCCGTCTGCGAACACGTTTCGGCCCGGACGATCGCGCTGCCATTTTTCAATCGGCTGTCCGAATCACAGATCGACCGCGTGTGCGAAGCGCTGGCAAAAAACGTCTCTCGACTGTCCGGGAGCAGAAACCGGCGCACCTGATCGACGAGGTTGCGGCATGCTCCGATGTGAACATCCCGCCGGCGCGGCCACCCTGCTTCCGCCCGAAAGTTCCCGGTTCTCCCGCGTATCCACGCCGCCCCTGCCCACCCGGGGCAGCGCGCCGCACCCCGCCTCGTAAAACCCGACACGCCCCAGGGGCCGCACTCCCGCGCAGCGCTCAACCTGCTCAGCATCCTGACGCAGTGCAGGTCTAAGCGTCAATCCCCTCTACTCACCCGGCAAGCCACCGGTGCCGAGAATTCATGCGGTTTTTCCCCGCATCCCCTTGAAGGGCGGCTTGCTCATTTCCCCCGCAGCCGCGCCAGCTCCAGGTCAATCTCGTCGATCGCCCGCTGCGCCAGGTCGATAGAGGGCTCGTCCGGCGGCGCCAGCACGCCTGAGACCTTCATCGCTCGCCACTGCCGCAGCTCGCGCTCCGCCCACTCCCGGGCTTCACCCAGCAGCCTGCGACGTTCCGCGATGGACCGCGCCTGCTCCCATGCTCTGGCGCGGCACAGCAAGCGCAGGTTTTGGTAAGACGCCGCCAGGTCGCGCTGCGCCACTGCACTGGTCGGGTCGGCATCGGCCAGACGCTTGCAGATCTGCAGCGCCTTTGCATAGCTTTCGGCGGCGGACTCAAGGTCTCCCTGTGCCACGTGCACGTCGCCGAGCCTGTCGTAGCTGACCGCCAGATCGCGCTGCGCCGTGGCACTGGTCGGGTCGGCATCGGCCAGACCCTTGAAGATCTGCAGCGCCTTGCCATAGCTTTCGGCGGCGGACTTGAGGTCGCCCTGTTCACGTTGCACGTCGCCGAGCATGCTGTGAAAGGTCGCTCGATCACGCAGCACCTGAGCGATCGTGACTTCTCCTTGCTCGCGCGGCCCTTCGATCTCGCCCCCGCCGCGCGCATTCTCCACGACATTACGCGCTTGCTCAGTTTTATCCGGCTGGCCGGCGCTTCCCCCTCGCTGGCCCGCGAGCGGCGGCTGCTCGTAAGCCCCTGATGCCCGGCCGGGGCCTTCGGGGGGCGTGCCCACCGCCACCACCAGCGCAAGAGCCGTTATCGCCACGGCTCGACCCGACCGGGCTCGCGCGTGCCGTCGCTCGGGCGTGTCCGGGCCGAGCAGGCGCAGTTTCGAACGTGAGCACAGCGACTCCGCGCCGGCAACGCGGCAGAGGCGGATGAGCGCGGCATGACGGAAATCCCCGCCGCCCATGCCGGTCATTTTCGCACAGTCCGCGGGGCAACCGCAAGGATTTTCGCGCCCGCCGATAGGGCCGTGGCCCGGGGGTCCCGCCCATGACGGTTGGCCTGTAGCTTGGGTGCCGGCCGGGTTGAACCCCTGCCGCCGGCCTGACCCCTTTTTCTCCCCCCGCAGAATCAGTGGTGACCCCTTTTTCTCCCGCAGTGGTGACCCCTTTTTCTCCCGGCGTGACCCCTTTTCCTCTCCGTTCAACCGCATCGGCCGGGAAATCTCACCTGCTGTCCGCGGCCGGGCGTCATCAGGGGCCAAAAGGGGGGCTGGGGGCTGAACCGATCGGGCGGGCAATCAGGCAATCATGGATCATCCAAAAATCGAAGAATTTTCGTTGCTTTTTGTTGAGATCGCTGGCAACATGATAAGCAGCACGTCGACGGTCCTGGCCGCGGGCTGGCGGCTTGACCGCTATTGCACACTTCTGGCAGTTGTTGAACGGAGGGAACGCATGCGATCGATCGTTA
>JAVQWE010000223.1:0-5218 GCA_033579175.1 Phycisphaerales bacterium
TCGCGCGTGCTGCTCCTCCGCAGGTCCGTGGCTGTTCCAGACAAGCAGAGACCCGATTGGATAATCGTGCCACAAGGATTCGGCGAGGTCGCGAACCTGCGTGGCCTTCCAGACAAATCCGCGCTGGAACTCAGGAATGCTCCAGTTATGAGTGACGGCCCGCTCAACGATCTCTCGAATTTTCACCTGTTCGTAGGCCACGAGTTTCTCCTGTTCTGTCGCCGCTCAAGGGGCGTTTTTCGCGCTGCGTTTCGATTGCCTGTGGAAGCCCTTGTGGGACTGGTTCTTCCCAAAGTCGAATCGGATACTTCAGACGCCCATCTGGTTGCCATCAGGTACTATCATCGGCTTGCCTCCGCCTGCCGTCGAGGCAACCCGGTTCACGCGTCACCCTTGCGACGAAGAGGGTTACCCTGAACTCCCGCACGTGTCGTTGAGAAGTGAGTCACAGCGCTGTATCTCCCTTCCCGCCGTCGCGGGGCAATCTTACCAGCAGAAAAGAACCCATGGGGGTCCTCTTTTGCCGGCCGCGGGGTGGGGACACCCCTGGGGCACAGAACCGCCTGTCATGCCGGGTATTCCCCTTCGGAAGGTATGAGCGTGGCCTGCGCTTCGGAGAACTGGTGGGCCCAATGTGGCAGGCGGATGATGTCGGGGGATTCGCGATGCTCACCCGGCGGGTGCACCAGCCGTCTCCGCGGGCGCAGAGCGTTTTTTTCCCGCTATGCGGAAATTGAGGTATACTTTCCGGTTGCGCCATGCGCGATCATCTGGTGATCTTCGTCAACGGCCGACGGCATGAGCTGCCGCGATCGCTGGCGTTTGAACCACTGACCGACTGGTTGCGTTACGAGCTGCGACTGACCGGAACCAAGGTGGTCTGCGCCGAGGGCGATTGCGGGTCGTGCACGGTGCTGGTGGGTCGGGTGAGAGCCGGGCGGATGGAATACGCCACCGTCTGCGGATGCATTCAGTATCTGTTTCAGCTCGATGGCGCACACGTCGTAACCATTGAAGGCCTGAAGTATGAAGGCAGGCTCAACCCGGTGCAGGAAGCGTTCGTCGCCTGCCATGGCGCGCAGTGCGGCTTCTGCACTCCGGGGTTCGTGGTTCAACTGCATGCACTGCTCGAAGGCGGCGCGTCGGACGAACCGGCCATCCGCCGCGGGCTGACCGGCAACCTGTGTCGATGCACGGGGTATGAACCGATCCTCCGTGCCGCCTCGCAGACGGACGTATCGCAGATGCGGCGGTTGGAGCAGTTGTTTCCGATGCCGCCGCAGCTGCTGGCAGAAATGCAGCGCCTGGCAACCGAGCCGGTGCTGATCACCCACGGACCGCATGTATTCTGCCGGCCCGACTCGCTGGCTGCAGCCGCGGCGGCACGTCGGCAATGGGAACCCCTGCAGGTGTACGCCGGCGGGACCGACCTGGGTGTGATGTTCAACAAAAAACGCCCGGAGGCGATCCGGGTGCTCTCCACCGCCGGGCTGCCGGGGCTGGATTCCTGGGAGCTGGCGGATTCGCGGCTGTCGGTGGGTGCGAATGTGCGGCTTTCGGAGCTGCAGAGCGTTCTGCGCGGCGCAATTCCGGAACTGGCCGAGTACCTGGAGTATTTCGGTTCGCCGCAGATTCGCAACGCCGGCACGCTGGCGGGCAACCTTGCCACCGCCTCGCCCATCGGCGACATGATTCCCCCGCTGTTCGTGCTTCAGGCGCAGGTGGTGCTGGCCGGCCCCGACCGCCGACGCTGCCTCGACATCAACGACTTTTACACCGGCTATCGACGGACCGGGATGCAACCCGATGAGCTGATCGAGCGCGTGATCATTCCCCTGCCGCGCCCCGATGAGATTCTCCGGCTGTACAAGGTTTCCCGACGCAAGGACCTGGACATCAGCACGTTCTCGGCAGCGGTGTGGCTGCGCCTGCGCCAGGGGGTGATCGTTGACATTCGCCTGGCGTTCGGCGGTGTGGGACCGGTGGTAATCCGGTTGCGAAAGACCGAAGCGGCGCTTCGTGGTCGGCGGTTGTCGGGGGAAACGCTTCAGGCGGTTCAGCCGATCGTGCGGGGTGAAATCAGCCCGATCAGCGATGTCCGTGGCTCGGCCGAGTATCGCAACCTCTTGGCAGCCAACATCTTGCGCAAAATGCACGCAGAACTGGCGGCCAGCGCCACGAGCAGTAACGGGCAGGATTGACCGGCCGGGCCAGCCATCGCCCGCCACCGGAGTTTTCCGGCAGGATGCATCGAACAATGCTCTGGATGCCATGAGCTATGTCGGACGCGACATTCCGCTGGATTCCGCCCGTGGGCACGCCACGGGGGAATCCATCTTCCTCGATGACGTGCCTCCGCTGCCGGGAGAGCTGTTTGTGGGGATGGTCGGCTCTCCGGTGGCGCGCGGGCGCGTGAAACGGCTTGAACTGGAGGCGGTCCGTCAATTGCCGGGGGTTGCCGGGGTGTTTACCGCTCGCGACGTACCCGGGCACAACCGTTTCGGGCCGGTGGTGAAGGACGAAGATCTGCTGGTGGATGAGGAAGCGCAGTTCATCGGGCATCCGGTGGTGCTGATCGCTGCCGAATCACGCCCCGTGCTTGAGCGCGCCAAACGGCTGGTCCGGCTGGAAATGCAAGAGCTGGAGCCGGTGCTCTCGATCGACCGGGCGATCGAGCTGGGACAGTTCCTCTCTGCACCGCGGAAGATCGAACGCGGCGAGGTGGATCGCGCCCTGTCCGAATGCGAACACACGCTGGAAGGGGTTTTTGAGCTGGCCGGACAGGAGCATTTCTATCTGGAATCGCAGATTTCGATCGTCATTCCCGGTGAAAACGACACATACACGGTGCATTCCTCCACGCAGCACACCAGTGAGGTGCAGGCGCTGGTGGCCGAGGTGCTGGGAATCCCCTTCAGCCATGTCACGTGCATCTGCCGGCGGATGGGCGGGGGCTTTGGCGGGAAGGAAACGCAGGCGGCGCAACCGGCGATGATGGCGGCGATCGTGGCGCATCACCTGCGTCGCCCGGCACGCTTCGCGTACAGCAAGGATGAGGACATGCGCTTCACCGGCAAGCGCCACCCCTTCAAAATCTTCTGGAAAGCGGGGTTTGATTCCTCCGCAAAACTCCACGCCGTCGATCTGCGCCTGTTCTCCGACGGGGGGTTCTCCACCGATCTTTCCCTGGCCGTGATGGAACGCGCCCTGCTGCACTGCGACAACGCGTATTACATCGAGCATTTCCGGGCCGTCGGACGTGTCTGCCGGACGAATTTCCCGAGCAACACCGCATTCCGGGGATTCGGGGGTCCGCAGGGAGTGGCGGCGATCGAAAACGTCATCGAGGAAATCGCCCGCCAGACGCATCGGGATGCTCTGGATATCCGACAGCAGAACGTCTACCGTGACGGCCGCGACGTTACGCCCTACGGACAGCGCGTGGGCAACAACACCCTGCCGCAGCTTTTCGCAACTCTGCGTCAGCAATGCAGTTACGACGAGCGTCGCCGCCAGATCGCACGCTTCAACTCCCAGAGCCAGACGCACCTGCGTGGTCTGGCGATGACGGCGGTGAAGTTCGGAATCAGCTTCACGCGCAAGGCACTCAATCAGGCCAATGCCCTGGTGAATCTCTATCTGGATGGGTCGGTGGTGGTTTCCACCGGTGCCACGGAAATGGGACAAGGTGTGAACACCCGCATTCGCCAGATCGTAAGTGATGAACTGGGCGTGAGTTATGAAAAGGTCGTCGTCGCCCCCACCTCCACCGAAAAGAACAACAACACCTCTCCCACTGCCGCTTCCAGTGGAACCGACCTCAACGGTAACGCCGCCATCGACGCCTGCCAGCGCCTGCGTCGCAGGTTGCTGGAGGTGGCCAAACCCCTGCTCTCGGAAAAGCTCGGTTTTGATGTCCCCATCGAGCGAATTACGATCGATCAAAATCTCGTATTTGATCAATCAAAACCTCAGGAGCCCATCGACCTGGCGATCGTCCTGCAGCAGGCCTACGAGCAGCGCATCAGCCTCGGGGAACGGGGGTTCTACTTCACCCCCGATATCGATTTCGACCGCAACTCCGGCCGGGGCACACCCTTCTATTACTTCACCAACGGTGTGGCCTGCAGCGAAGTGCTGATCGACCGCTTCACCGGAGAACTGCGCGTCACCCGCGTCGATCTGCTGATGGATATCGGGCGGTCCATCAACCCCGGCATCGACCGCGGGCAGATCACCGGGGGTTTCATTCAGGGAATGGGCTGGGTCACTACTGAGCAATTGATGTATTCCCCGACCGGACAGCTCTGGTCGCACTCCCCCACGACCTACAAAATTCCCAACCTCAGCGACCTGCCTGCGGTCTTCAACGTAAGCCTCCTGCCCAACGATGGTTGCCTCCAGAGCATACGACGCGCCAAAGCCGTGGGTGAACCCCCCTTGCTTCTGGGCTTCTCCGTCTTCGCCGCCGTCAAGGACGCGCTGCGACAGGCATCGGGCGGGAAACGGATCGACCTCTCACTTCCGGCGACGAACGAAAGAATCGCCCTGGCGCTGCAACAGGCGATCCTCGCACCCCCCCCGGCCCCCCAACCCGCGCCCTCACGACAGGACCCAGCCGTCGTCGCATCCTCGCAGGTTCCCTGAAAATTCCCGCAGGCGATAAGCTACCTGCATGGCCCAGCGCGATGCCTATCTCTGCGACGTCATCGTCATTCCCACGGATTCCGCCGCCGACACCATCGACGAGCTGGCCGACCGTCTCCGCGCCCACGGGCTGGAAATCCGCGACATCCACCCCAGCCAGAGCTTCATCGAAGGCACGATCAACGCCGGGGCCATCCACGAGCTGGAGAAACTCTCCGGAGTGCGATACGTCCGATGCGTCTACTGCTACATCGCCGACTATCCCGACGGCGACCCGCGCAACCAGGCTTGAGCCGCGCCGGTGCCCCCCGCCGCGACGCCTGCCGCACCCGAATCCTTACCTCGGCAGGTTCGCCACGGCCCGGCGGATGCCGTGCAGGTCCAGCCACCGCTGAAAGACGATGATCTTCTGATCCTTTCCGATCAAGGCAGCGGCCGTCGGTGTCCCGCCGTAGGCCTCGAACGTCGAATCCGACATGTCGTCGATCAGGATCGGTCCTTCGAGGTTCAGGGCTTGTGCGGCCAGTCTGGCGGCGGCGCGACGGGCGGCGGCATCGGCGTGCGGAGCGAT
>JAVQWE010000224.1:0-5193 GCA_033579175.1 Phycisphaerales bacterium
CTTCTAATGAATCAGTCGAGGAAAATCTCAGGCCAGTCATTCTTCATGCTGACGATGATCCAGTTCCGGCGTGCGGCTTCATCAAGCCCGCGATTCAGTTGCCCGATGTGTGAGGCACGGTCATACGCGAATTCGCGCTGCTCGTCATCGTGATGTATGATCAGACCCAACCGCGGCCCGGGGCCGGACGTGACGTATTCCAGCATCTCGAAATCGCCGTCGGAGTTACCGCAGGCCAGGATCGGTCGGCGACCGATGAATTTGTGAATTCCCACAGGTTTGCCGGCCTTGTCGTCGATGTGATCGATCTGCGGGAGCTTGAGGATCACGGGTATTCCGTCGCGCACTTCATACCGGAGTCTGGCCGAGCTGCCGACGACCTGTTCCGGCGGAATCCCGTACACCTGCTCGGTCCACGGTCGCATGAATTCGATCCCGCCGCCGGAGACGATGTAGGTCTTGAACCCTTTCTCACGAAGGTACTTCAGCAGCTCGATCTGCGGCTGATAGACGCATTCAATGTAAGGCCGCTGAAACTTCGGGTGTCTGGAGGTGGTAACCCATTCTCTGGCAATCCGGGCGAATTCGTCGGTGGTCATTCCAGCGTGGGTGGCGGCGATGATCTCAAGCAGCGCCTTTTCGCCACCGGCGATCAGTCCCTGCATATCGCCTGCGAGGACAGACTTGAACGGCTCCGTTTCCTTCCACTGCGGGTGAGCGGCAGCCATTGCCTTGACCCGGTCCAGTGCAAAAAGCAACTGAAAGTACGCCGGCTGCTCGCACCAGAGCGTGCCGTCATTGTCGAAGGCAGCGATTCGCTCTGCCGGGGGCACAAAATCGGGAGAACCGTCCCGGGTTACGCGTTCGACAAAGCGCAGGATCGCCTGTTTTGGCGCAGTGTCGTTCCAGGAGGGCAGGGGGTCAGCGGCACTCGCAACCGCAGAGCCAAACGCGAACAAAAGGGGGAGAAGCCCTCTGAGAACAAATGAGGTGCAACAGGTGCTCATGACGGTTCCTCGAATGGCTGAGTTTACGTTTCCTGATTCCTGTGAACAGATTCGGGCTGCTGCCGAATCCCGAGCGGTACCAACACTGCTGCCGGACTCGGCCGACACCCATTCCATCCAGACGGGACCCGCCATCGCCGCCCGCCGCTCTTCGGAGGGCAGGGGCATTTCGCCGGCCGCCCGACAAATCATCCACCCTCGACCTCGCTCTTCCCCCCGGCGAGGCGCTTACCTCCCGCCGGTGGTCATGACCTTGATTTGCCGTTCTAGCGATTCCAGGCTCCAGTCACCCGGGGGCTGGCTGGGCGGGTATTCCTTCAGAGTCATCAGAAACTGACTGGCCACAACCTGCATCGGTCCCATCAGGTAGGCGCGATCAATGTACCAGTCTTCGTAGGTGTTGGAGCCGATCTTGGCCTTCTCAAACGGATCGCGCCGCAGGTTGTACAGGTCCGGCGCACGAAGCTGAACGAAAGGCTCCTTCCAGATCTGCAGCCGATCGGCGCGGTTTTCCCGGTAGACGGCTTTCCAGTCACCCACGCGAATGGCCACGATGCTTCCGCCGTCGTCGGTGTAAATGAAGTAGTTCCGGGGAGAAGTCTTGGTTTTGCCCATCAGATAATCGAGCTGGTTCATTCCGTCGATGTAATTCCGATAGGTCCGGCCGTTCAGCTCGACTCCCTTGAGCAGCTTTTCCTTGATATCCGGGGCACCGGCGATGGCGGCGAAGGTGGGCAGCCAGTCTTCATGCGAAACAATAACGTTGAGGACAACCCCCGCCGGGAACTTTCCCGGCCATCGGACGAACGCGGGCACACGGAATGCACCCTCCCAGTTGCTGTTCTTTTCCCCGCGGAAGGGGGTGGTTCCGGCATCGGGCCAGGTGTTGTAGTGAGGACCGTTGTCGGTGGAGTACATCACCAGGGTGTTTTCCGCGATTCCCAGTTCATCCAGCAGCGACAGGAGTTGTCCGACGTGCATGTCGTGCTCGATCATGCCGTCGGTGTACTCGTCATTTCCCTTGTGCCGACGCTCCGGGGCCACGTGCGTGCGGAAGTGCATTCTCGTGGCGTTCCACCAGCAGAAGAACGGCTTGCCGGCGGCGTGCTGACGCTTGATGAAGTCCTTGGCGGCGGCGAGGGTCTCATCGTCGATCGTTTCCATCCGCTTTCGAGTGAGCGGACCGGTGTCCTCGACGGTCTGGCCGCCCTTCCCATCGGCCCGCGACCGGATCACGCCCGGGGGCCGAAGACCTCCCGGAAGGTCTTCCCGTTGGGCAGCACCATATCGCCGGGGTAATCCTCGTTTTCCGGTTCCTCTTCGGCGTTCAGGTGATAGAGATTGCCGAAGAACTCGTCGAAGCCGTGCATCGTGGGCAGGTGTTCGTCGCGGTCACCCTGATGGTTTTTCCCGAACTGGCCCGTGGCATAGCCCAGCGATTTCAGAACGGTGGCCATCGTCACATCGGTCTTCTGCCACCCTTCCTTCGCCGCCGGCATTCCGACTTTGGTCATGCCCGTGCGAATCGGGACATTCCCGCCAATAAACGCCGCCCGTCCGGCGGTGCAGGATTGCTGCCCGTAATAATCCGTGAATGCGACGCCTTCCTGCGCGATGCGGTCGATGTTGGGGGTTCGATATCCCATCATCCCGCGGTTATTGAAGCTGATATTCCAGGTACCGATGTCGTCACCCTAGATGACCAGAATGTTCGGCTTCTGCGCGCTCTGCTGCGCGCGGGCGGTCGGCACAGCCAGAATCAGGGCCACACAGACAAGTGTGCTCAGAAGGAGGTGGGTTCGCATGGTTCGCTCCGTGAAACGAGGTCGGGTCTGACACTCTTTCCCAGGTCGCCTGCACCGCGGGAAAGGGTTGCGGAAAATACCGGCAGTTGAAGAGGTGGGACAATACCGGATAGCATGGCTTGTTGATAAGTTTTTCTTATGAAGCTTTTGCGTTACATCCGGCCGATCGTCACCCTGGCAGAGCACCGCCACTTCGGTCGAGCCGCGCGGGCCCTGGGAGTCACCCAGCCGGCGCTTTCGCTGATGATTCGAAACGCCGAGCGTGATCTGAACGCTCGCCTGTTCGATCGCACCCGCGGCGAGGTGACCTTGACCCCCTTTGGACAGGCGGCGGTACGGCGCTGTCGGGAAATGCTGGCTTCTGCCGCGGAAATGGTGCGCGAAGTGGACGCTTTGAAAGGCCTGGGCGGGGGGAGGCTGGTGGTCAGTTGCGGTACCTACCCGGCTGAGATTTCGGGACAGCGGGCAATCGGACACCTGATGGCCGCACACCCCGGTCTGTCCTGCAGCATTCAGGTGCGGGAGTGGCATCAGACGATTCGTCCGGTGCTCGTGCGCGAAGCCGATCTCGCGCTGGCGGAGATTCACGCCGCCGAGTCCGACCCACGGCTGATTTCAGAGGTCATCGGGGTGCATCCGTGTGTCTTTTTCTGTCGACCCGGGCATCCGCTGACCCGGGTAAAATCTCCCGCGCTGGGGCAGATTGCCGCGTTCCCTTGGGCGTTGCCGTCACTTCCCCCGCGGATTTTCGCGATGATTGATCAGCCGCGCTGCGCCGCCGGAAGACTCGACGACACCGGCGAGCAGTTCATTCCGGCGGTTCACGTGCAGACGCTCAGCGCCTCGAAGCAGATCGTGCAATTATCCGACGCAATCTCCGGCGCGCCCCGCTTCCTGATCGAGGAAGACGTTCGTGCCGGACGCCTGGCCATCATCGATTTTGCAGCGCCTTGGGCGCGCCTGAACTATGGGTTCATTTACCTGCGCGATCGCACCTTGTCTGCGGCGGCGCGGGCGTTCATGGCCGAGGTGCGAAAGATCGAAGCACAGGCAGCGCAGTTCTCCAGTGCCGATGCCGGCCGGATCGCATCGGACAAACAGAATCGCCTTCCCCTCCAACCTCACCGCTTCGAAAGCTCCGCGCGCCTGCCGCGGCAGCAGAAAAAGAGCTGCTGGCGGGTGGTCAGTCAAACAGCCCCGGTTGTCCCCCCGGCACGCGAAAATGCTCGACCGACAGTGTCGGCGCGCGGCAGGCCAAGTGCAGCTTCTGACGCATCGTGTGAAACAGATCGTTGATCTGCCCGGCCAAAGCGCCCGTGGTCCTGAACCGATTGTGGAAGCGCGGGTCGTTCAACCTCCCTTCATGCATGGATTGAATCTGGTGAATGATTTTGTTCCGGCGCTGTGGGTAATGTTCCTCCAGCCAGCGCAGGAACACCGTCTGCACCGCTCCGGGAAGTCGCAGGCTGATCGTGCCCGCCCAGCGCGCGCCGGCGTCGGCGGCGGCTCGCAGCAGTGAGGGAAGCTCGTGATCGGTCAGCCCGGGGATCACGGGAGCAATCAACACACCTACGGGCACTGCGGCATCTGCCAGACGTCGAATCGCTTCCAACCGGCGCATCGGCGCGCTGGCGCGCGGCTCCATTCTGCTTGCCAGGTCGTTGTTCAGCGTAGTGAGGGAAATATGAACAGCGGCGGCGTGAAAGCGGGATAATTCCTGCAGCAGGTCGATATCGCGGGTCACCAGGTGGTTCTTGGTGACGATTCCGACAGGGTTGCGAAACTCCGCCAAGACACCCAGACAGGCGCGCGTGAGCCCCAGACGACGTTCAACCGGCTGATAGGCATCGGTTACCCCGCAAAGAGCCAGTACCCGTGGTTGCCACGACCGAGACGAAAGTTCGGCGCGCAAGAGCTTGTCGGCATTGAGTTTACAGAAGATTTTGGATTCAAAATCCAGCCCGGCCGAAAGGCCCAGGTACTCGTGGTAGGGTCGGGCATAGCAGTAGGCGCAGCCATGCTCGCATCCACGGTAGGGGTTGATCGAAGCGTCGAATCCGATATCCGGCGAATCATTAAAGACAATAATCGATCGCGATAAGTCCCTGAAATACAGAGTCTTAGGTCCACCGGAGCGATTGGAAGCCGTAAGTTCCGGATCGGGGGTCGGGGCGTCGTCGTCGCAGGGCTCCAGCTCGATGGGTTCAAAGCGGTTGGGGGGGTTGAAGCTGGTTCCTCGGCCTTGCAGGGGCAGGGGGATGCGGCGGGAGCCCCACTGCGGGTCCGACCGGTTAACGCTTGCCCGCGCCGACGCCATGGGTGAACATTATCCTAACGCGCGGCACAAGTCAAGCCATCCACGCAGATTTTCTCCCGCGGGT
>JAVQWE010000225.1:0-5163 GCA_033579175.1 Phycisphaerales bacterium
CGGTGGGGCTGGATGCAGTTGCCGGGCTGGGTACGGGGAAATCCCCCGGAATGGCGGCGCTGGTGACGAAAATCGTCCCCCCATCACCACGCGCGCTGGGGGTAAGCACGAGAGCTGCACCTTCATTCTGGGCAAATTCGAGCGCCCGGGAGGCGAATCGGTCGAAGCCGCGTCGGACTGGGCGCGTCGCCGGACCGGTGGCGGCGGCGGTCCGACCCCGGGCGCCGCGATGGATTAGCCGTTCCCCGGCTCCACTGGCGGCGGCCAATTGCGCGCGCCGCTCAGAGGGCGTCAGGGCACGCGGCTGCATCTGCCCGAGCATGGCGGCAGTTCCCGATGCACTCTCGGCCAGGCGGGCAAGCTCCTGATCGCTCAGTCGGTTTGCCAGCGGCTCAAATCGGGCTTCGGTTTCGCGCATCGCTCCGATCAGAACCACCTTGCCGCTCAAGCGACCGCGGAAAGGTTCCAGTTCGGCTTCGGTGCGGGCATCGAGCCAGATGGCCTCGGCCTGCAAGGGCTGGGGCAGGCCGGGAGTCCACGCCTTGGGATGACCACCGAGAATGATGGTGCAGGGACTGACCACCTGTATCGAGAAGCGTTGCAGCGACCAGCCGCGGCCGAAAGGACCCCACGGTTCCAGTCGGGCGTTGCTCAGGCCCCATTCTGCCAGTTTGTGGCGTGTCCACTCATTGGCGCGTTTGCAGGCGGGCGATCCGGTGAGCCGGGGACCGATCACGTCACACAGGTAGCTGAGGGTTTCGGCAACTCTTGAGCGGTTGAATCCTTCATCACGGATTTGCGCAATGACGGCGTCGGGTTGGGTGGTCGGAAGTCTGTCGAACCTTCCGCCCGCACGGCCGGCACCGCAACCAGTCAGGACCACCAAAGAGCCGCAAACTAGGAACAAAAGGCAGAAGCGAGGGAAGGTGAGGCGATGTTTCATGAGAACGCGGGGCAAGGCTCCAGCTCGCCATCTTATTCGTCGCATGAGCGCGGCTCAAAATCCCGGGACCTGATCGCTTCTGCCTTCCAGAAGGCCGATCGGCTCGGCAGTCGGCATCGACAGGGTGGATGTGCTCCCTTGCGCAAGTCAATACAACAGCCATTTGCGTCGGATTTCGGCAAACTTGGCGGCGTGTTCTTTCCACTGCTGAAGGATCGGTTCGATGGGTTCGCCGCTCTGCAGAGCCTGACGCATCGCCGGTCCGCCGTTGACCTTATCAAACATCGCGTGCCGGCGCGACGACTCTTCAAGCAGTTTCTTGCCCCCCAGAGCCTGAATGATGCGATAATTCCACTCGATCAGCGTCTGGGCGCGCCGGGGATCGACGTGAAACTGAACCCCCTGACAGGCGACTTGCGCATGAGTGCTGTAGAACGGGCGAAACCGGATCGGCCGGATCACGATCCCCTCGCCGTGCAGGTGCCGGCGCAGCTCGGCGGCGAGCCTTTCGCCGTCGATCCCCGGCATGCCCACAATCTCAAACGGCTGGGTGTAGCCCACCCCGTTGCTCAATTGCCGCAGCTCTCCGGCGATCCCGGTCACCGCGTATCCGACGGCCGCGGCGAAGGTGGGAATATGAGGGCTGGTGGGCACCCAGGTGAGGCCGGTATCGGGCCAGGTCATTTCACGGGTCCATCCGCGCATCCTGACGACCGACAGTTTCTCGAACGCGGGCGCGTGGCGATCGCGTGCCAGCATGGCCAGCTCGCCCATGGTCATGCCGTGGAGATAGGGGATATCGAGATAGCTCACGAACGACTCAAAACCCGGTTCGACCGGCCCGCCTTCGACCCTTATTCCACCCAAGGGGTTGGGTCGGTCCAGCACAATGAAGGGCTTATCGTGCTCGGCGCAGGCTTCGAGGCAGGCGCGCATCGTGCTGATGTAGGTGTAAGAGCGAGCGCCGATGTCCTGCAGATCGAGCACCAGCACGTCGATCGAATCCAGCATTTCCTTACTGGGCTTGCGGTTTCGGGCGTAAAGGCTGTAGACCGGCAAGCCAGTGGTGGCATCGATCTGATCTTCAACCTGCTCACCGGCGTACACATCGCCCCAGACGCCGTGTTCTGGCCCGAAAAGAGCCGCGAGCGTCACCCCTGGAGCTTCCAGCAGCACCCGAACTGTGGGTTGCAGCTTCGTATCGACGCTGGCAGGGTTGGCCACCAACCCAACCCGCTTGCCCTGCAACAGGGCGAAACCGTCAGCACGAAGCACGTCGATCCCAAGTTGAACCTGCGGTTCGGCAATGGCCGATCGGGAGATCAGAAGCAGGGTGGTGCAGAGCCAGAATGCGAGATTGCGGGACATGGGCCCGATGATAGTGCCCGTCTCGACCGCAGGCGAAGGCTTTGACCGCTTTCCCCGGTAGCAGCGGGTGTTACCGGCGGAAACGGGAGGCGTCGACATGCGCTGCCACCCGCTGACGGGCGCTGCTGTTGAGCTTTCCCCCGTTTGCCGGGCCGCCTGCGTCTTTGCGGGCCTCGGCACACCAGCACGGGGCAAGCGGGAGGGTTGATCAGGTTAAGCCGTAGTCCCGCCACCTGCGCGAGACCAGTTCTCGCGTCGCCGGGTCCATTTCAAGTTCCCGCGGCCATGGGCGGACTCTGCCTTCGCCTTCCCATTTGGCGGTGGCGTCGATTCCCAATTTGCCACCCCAGCCATACTCGATGCTGGCATGGTCGAGGATGTCCAGCGGGCCTTTGACCAGTTCCAGATCGCGGAGCGGGTCGGTGTTCGCAAACAAATGAAACAGCACATCCTGTTCGTCGTGAACATCCACGTGTTCATCCACCACGATGATGTATTTGGTCAGGGCCATCTGACCGGCACCCCAGATGGCGTGCATCACGCGGCGGGCGTGTTGGGGGTATTCCTTGCGAATCTTGACGAACGCACAATTATGGAAGGCCCCGGCCATGGGCAGGTTGTAATCGAGGATGTCAGGAATCAGCATCCTCAACAACGGCAGGAAGATGCGTTCAGTGGCCTTCCCGAGGAAATAGTCCTCCATCGGGGGCTTCCCGACAATCGTCGTGGGGTAGATCGGGTCGCGACGCATCGTGATCGCCGTCACGTGAAACGCCGGATAGCGATCTGCCAGCGAGTAAAAGCCGGTGTGATCTCCAAAGGGTCCTTCCAGCAGGGTCTGCTGCGGATCGACGTATCCCTCGATGACAAGTTCAGCATTGGCAGGCACTTGCAGATCGATCGTCCGGCATGGCACCAGCTCGATCGATGCCCCGTTCAAGAATCCGGCAAACAGCAGCTCACTCACATTCGGAGGCAGTGGGGCGGTGGCGGAGTAGGGCAGGACTGATTCCCCCCCGAGAACGATCGCCAGAGGCATTTTCTCTCCCCGGGCTTTCCACGCCCGAAAGTGCTTGGCCCCGTCATGGTGCATGTGCCAGTGCATTGCACAAAGCCGCGGGCCGTGCACCTGCACCCGATACATACCAATGTTGCGATGCGACGCGTCGGGGTTTCGCGTGTGGATGCCGGCCAGCGTGATATACCGGCCGGTGCCGGTGGCGGCGTCGGGCATGGTGGGGGTGGTCTGCGGATGCAGGAACTGGCCGGATTGGATATCGCCGTCCAGCGGCCAGCACTGGATGATCGGCAGTCGATTCAGGTCTGCTTCCGCGCCCTCCCACACGATCTGCTGGCAGATTCCCGATCGCACCGTTTTCGGAGGCATCTGCGCGAGCTTGAGCAGGTCCAGCCCCTTCTTCATTTTTTCGACGATTCCGCTGGGCACCTCCGGTTTGATCAGTTGCTGAACTTTCTCAGCGAGCTGCTCGAGGGATTCTGTTCCCAACGCCTGACACACCCGCCAATAGCTGCCGAAGGTGTTGATCGCCACCGGGAAATCAGCCCCGGCCACCGATTCGAACAGCAACGCCTTGCCCCCCAGCGAAGCGGCGGGAGAGCGATCGCGCTCCCGATGCGGGTGAGGCGCCGGAGATTTCATGACGCGGTCGGCGATTTCAGCAATCTCCAGCTTCGGCGACACCTGCGTCTGCACATGATGCAACTCGCCGTGCCGTTCCAGGTGATGAAGGAAGTCGCGGAGCGTGGGGAAGGCCATGACGGCGGATCGTAGGTCGTCGCCGGCGGACTGACAAATTGCCCGCTTTCGGGTGTCCCGACCGGTTGACGAGCCTTGCCGATGGTGGGATAAATCGCGGCGTTGATGGACAGGGATGTCGGTCTCTCCCGCAGAACCTTCCGACGCCTGGTGCGTCTGTCTCTATGTCGAGCCTGAGTGAGGCCCATTCTGGGGCGGGTGGTGCGCCGGAGGCCACTTCGACGCCCGATGAAACCGATGCACGGCTGATGAATCTCGCCCGCGCGGGGGATCGGGCGGCGTTCGGGCAGATCGTCCTTCGATATCAGGATCGGCTGTACACCGCCGTGCTGAGAATGGTGGGTGATCGCGATGACGCCCGGGAACTTACGCAGGAAGCGTTCACGCGGGCGTTAATGAGTCTGGACAGCTTTCGCGCAGAGGCGGGTCCGTACACGTGGCTGTTTCGCATTGCCATGAATCTGGCGATCAGCCGGTTGCGAAAATCGGCCCGAAGACGGGTGGTTTCGCTGGACACCGGCGGCAACGGCAGTGGAAATGCTCCGGTTGATCAGGCGGCCGGGCTGGTGAACCGGTTAACCGGACGATGCGAAGAATTGCCGCATGAGGCGGTGGCGCAACGGGAACTGCAGCAGCAGGTGCTTGCTGCTCTCGGGCGCCTGGATTCAGAGTATCGGGCGATTCTGGTCATGCGCGACATCGAGGGCTTCGATTATCAACAGATGGCCGATGTGCTGGGTCTGCCGCTGGGGACGCTCAAAAGCCGGCTTTTCCGGGCGCGCCTGGCGTTGCGCGATGAATTGAAAGCGTATCTGCACAAGGGTTGAACCGGAGGTCGCGCCGCCGCCCGCGGGGCGCCGCAAACTTGTCTGAGAGAAGCACGTGAACGATGGGTCAGAGCACGGAAGAAATTGAAGCGCGGCTTGCAGCGTACATCGACGGTACGCTGGATGAAGCCGGGCGCGCCGAGATCGAAAGGCATTTGGCCACCCACCCGCAGCACCGGACGCTGCTGGAGGAACTTTCGCGCCATCGTGAGTTGCTCCGCCATCTCCCAACTGAAAAGGCACCCCCG
>JAVQWE010000226.1:0-5126 GCA_033579175.1 Phycisphaerales bacterium
CGTCAGGTAGTGTGCAGTCCGCCGGTTTGTGAATACCGCGGGTTGCCAGCCGGCGGCAATACGAACTTGCGCAACGGGATTGCGAATCTGCGCCAACGTGCCTTGAGACCGAGGAGCGCGCCGCACGGATCGGGCGATTCCTTTGACGGAATTGCTCATCCGATTCGCCGCATCGTGGGCGCGGAGGTAGCTTCAGCATCGGCGGAGTTTGTACGCTGGATGAGCGGTCTGGAGCGAATCATTTCCTTTTCGCAGCCTCGCATTCTTGCGTTTGGCCCGGGCTGTGCCCCGCAGGTGGCGGGGGATCTGCCAGCCAGCACCGGCTCGGCGTTCATCATCACCAGCCCACCGGTTGCCGGGCTCTGCACTCCGATCGTCGCCGAGCTGCAGAAGCGCGCCGATCGGGTGACCCTGTGGGACGGAATCACCACCGAGCCGGCGATCGCGGATTTTGAGGCGGCGTTGTCGGCGGCGCGCAACGCCCGGGCGGATGCGATCATCGGTATCGGCGGGGGCAGCGTGCTGGATGTCGCCAAGCTCGTGGCGGCGTTTCTGGGTAATGAACAAGACATTACAGATGCCTTCGGCATCGGCAGGCTCTCCGGCCGTTGGACCCACCTCGCCTGCCTGCCCACCACCGCGGGGACGGGGAGCGAAGTTTCTCCCAACGCCATCCTGCTGGATGAGCGGGAGCGAATCAAAAAGGGCGTGATCAGCCCTCACCTGGTCCCGGATGCCGCCTACGTCGATCCGCTGCTCACCCTCAGTGTTCCTCCGGCGATCACCGGTGCCACCGGCATCGATGCACTCACCCACTGCATCGAGGCATACGCCAACAAGCTGGCCCACCCGATCGTCGATCAATGGACCTGGCAGGGAGCCCGGCGGATCGCCGCCTCGTTGCAGCGGGCCTGTGAGGATGGATCGAATCTGGCGGCGCGCACCGATGTGGCATTAGGTTCTCTCTTCGGGGGTCTGGCGCTGGGCCCGGTGAACACCGGCGCGGTGCATGCGCTTTCCTATCCCCTTGGCGGGGAATTCCACGTTCCCCACGGGGTGGCCAATGCCGTGCTGCTGTGCCCCGTGCTGGAATTCAACCTGCCGGCGGCGCCGGATCGGTATGCTCAGCTTGCGATCGCCATGAATCAGCCCCAGGGTGCTGACGACCTTGAAACAGCCCGCAATGGACTGACGTTCCTGCGAAAGCTCTGCGCGGCCGTGGGCATCCCGGGGAGGCTGCGCGATCTGGGTGTCCCCGAGAATGCCCTTGAGCGCCTGGCTCGATCCGCCATGACTGTAACCCGATTGCTCGACCGCAACGTTCGCACGGTCACGTTGCAGGACGCCATCGACATCTATCGGAAGGCGTTTTGAACCATGTCGTATGTCCCGGAAACCCGGTTTCATGGGGTGGTGGTTCCCATGATCACGCCGTTCTTGCCGGAGGGGCAGATCGACACCCCGGCAATCGGCCGCATCGTCGAACACCTTCTGCAGACAGGGGCGCACGGAATCTTTCCGCTGGGGACAACCGGTGAGGCAGCCTCGATTGCGCTGAGGGATCGTCGAGTGGTTGTCGAAGCCACCGTTGCCGCCGTCAGGGGGCGGGCCACTGTCTATGCAGGAATCGGCGGCAACTGCTTTTCCGAATCCGTGCAGGCAGCGCGCGATTACGCCGCTACTGAGGGCGTCCACGCGGTCGTCGCGCACATGCCCAGTTATTACCCCCTGAGTGATCGGGAGATCGAGGCGTATTTCCTGCGCCTTGCAGACGCCGTCCCGCTGCCGCTGGTGCTGTATAACATCCCGGCCACGACGCATCACCATCTTGCTCTGAGCGTAATCGACCGACTCCGCCGGCATGGCAACATCGTGGCCATCAAGGACTCGGCCAACGACGCAGCGCGACTGTGCCAGCTGCTGCGGCTGTGCGGGGGTCGGGGGGGGTTTCCGGTGTTGATTGGTTCCAGCGCCCACTTTGCGTCGGGTTTGCGGGCGGGCGCGGTGGGAATTGTGCCCAGTGGGTCACACATCGTCGGTCCGCAATATCGTGCCCTGTTCGATGCCGCCATGCGGGACGACTGGCCCGAGGTCGAACGGCTGCAGAAGGAAACCGATGCTGCCGTCGCACCTTATCTGAAGGGACGGAGCCTCGGACAGGGCCTTGCCGCGCTGAAGGCAATGCTGGAGAAAAAAGGTCTGTGCGGGCGGACGATGCTTCCCCCGCTCCAGAATCACGAGGATGATGGAAAGCTGGAGTAAGACCAATGCCGATGGTTGAAGCAGACGATCGAACGTCCGCGTGGTGTGGGTTTTCTGCAGGTCTGCCCGTCTCCCATGGCTCTCCGGCGCTGTGCGTAGCCGACAACATCCAGACCCTGCCGAATCCCCTGCGAAAGCGACACCCAACCGTTTCATGCATCCGTATTTCCGGATAAATCGATGAATCAGGCACCCATTGTCGGCATCAGCATGGGGGATCCGGCCGGTATCGGGCCGGAAATCATCGCCGCCGCGCTGGCCAAGCCCCGTCCATACGAGCTTTGCCGTCCGTTGGTGATCGGCGACGCCCGCGTCGTGCGGCGCGCCTGCGGTTTCGCTGGTGTCACGCTGGATGTGCGACCGGTGCGCTCGGTTGCGGATGCCGGCTTTTCCCCGGGTACCATCGACGTGCTCGACCTGGCCAATGCCGATCCCGCCAGCTTCGAGCTGGGCAAGATCTCCGCCGTCGCCGGGCACGCCGCCTTCGAGGCTGTGCGGGTGCTGATCGATCTGGCGATGAAGAAGCAGGTCGCCGCCACCGTTACGGCACCCATTCACAAGGAAGCCCTCGCGTTGGCGGGCCATCACTTCCCCGGGCACACCGAGATTTTCGCGCACTTCACGGGAACATCGGATTTCACCATGATGCTCGCCGCCGGACCGGTGCGCGTGGTGCACGTCAGCACCCACGTTTCCCTGCGGCAGGCATGCGATGCGGTAACGCGGCGGCGCGTCCTTACGGTGATCCAGCTCGGGCACGAAGCCTGCCGGAAGCTGGGCATCCACCGACCGCGCATCGGTGTGGCCGGCCTGAACCCCCATGCTTCGGACGGAGGACTTTTCGGTACCGAAGAGCGCGACCACATCATCCCTGCATGTCAGGACGCCCGCCAGCTGGGTATTAACGTAGACGGCCCGCAACCCGCAGATACGTTCTTCCCTAAAGTTGTGGCCGGGGCTTACGATCTGGCCGTGGCGATGTATCACGATCAAGGTCACATCCCGGCGAAATTGCAGGGCTTTACGTATGACGCCAACCGAGGCATCTGGACCCGCGTGCACGGGATCAATGTCTCTCTGGGGCTTCCTATCGTGCGGGCGTCTGTGGACCATGGGACAGCCTTCGATCAGGCCGGCAAGGGCACTGCCAGCGACGCCAGTCTTCTGGACGCCATCGAGTATGCCGCAAAAATGGCCCGTTGATGGCTGCTGGAACAATCAGCAACCGGGCATCCGTCGCTGCAGGTGTCGTGTGACAAGGTTCACGCCGGGGAAGCTGCATGCGAATCCTCGTCCTCGCCGATGACTTCTCCGGGGCGGCCGAGACCGCCGGCATCGGTTGGCGCTTCGGGCTTCCGGTGCGCCTGCTGCGCCAGCCTCCAAAAGACGTTGTTTTCGCCGGCATGACTGTCGTCGATACGGATTCGCGCGGGCTTGCTCCGTCCGCGGCGGCCGAACGAGTGCGGACGTATCTCCGCTCGACACCGCGAGGGTCCTTTGATCTGGTTTATAAAAAGATCGATTCCGTGTTGCGCGGGCCTGTCATGGCAGAAGTGGATGCTGTCGCCCGCGCGTTGAAGTTCACCTCGGCGCTGCTGCTGCCGCAGAACCCCTCCCGCGGGCGAACCATCGAAGGCGGGGTGTATCGCATCGACGGTATTCCCCTGGCGGAGACCGAGTTTGCCAGGGATCCAGAGTATCCGGCACGTAGCTCGGAGGTTTGCGAGCTGCTGGGGCCGGCACGTCTGCCGGTGACGGTCGCCAATGCGGCAACCGTCGATCAGGTGCGCGCGTGGGCTGGCGCGATCGATCCGACCACACTTCCGGTCGGCGGCGCGGATTTCCTCAGGTCCATCCTGCAGCTGCGCGGTCTGCACGAGCATTCAGAGCGTCATATCCCTGCCCTTCAACGTCCGGCGTTAATCGCCTGTGGCAGCGCATCCGCCCGCGCTGCCGAGAGTGCAGCCCGCGCCCGAAGCATCGGACTGGCCATCTTCCCGATGCCGGCGACCGACGCAGATCGCGACCCATGGATCGCGGCCGTGGCCCGGGCGCTGCGCGACCACGGAAGGGCCATGATGACGATCCACCGGCCGATCGACCCGGCGCCGGATGCCCCGCGTCGTCTCACGGAGCAATTCACCGCGGCCGTGCGCGATGTTGCGATCCTGGCAGACCCGGCGACGCTGCTGGTCGCAGGTGGCGCGACGGCCGCGGGCGTGTGCGACTGCCTGCGGATGTCGAGCTTCGAAGTTACAGCCGAACTGGAAGCAGGGGTCGTGGCGCTGCGTGCGGTGACCGACAACCCCGATGAACCTGCGGTTGCGGGGGCAGAGTCATCGCCGATCATCGTCGTCAAGCCCGGAAGCTATCCCTGGCCCGAGGAGGTTTGGAAGCTCCTCGCCAGCTGATCGGCCACCGAAGCCCGCTGGGACACCGATTCTCCCCGCGTGTTCCGCCGACGGGAGCGGCGCCGGTTGTTCGGGGATTGCTGACGATTTGCAGCACCCTCCGATCAGGGCTGCGGCGCCTTTGTAACCAGGCGGGTTACCGCTGCGCACGCCAGACCGGGTCATGATGCGATTCCTCGGCGCTTTCAAACCAGCGCGTCATCACCATCTTCTGCTGGGTGTAGAAGTAAACGCCCTCGGTGCCCTGGATATGCAAGTCGCCGAAGAAGCTCTTGTTCCAGCCGGTAAAAGGGAACCACGCCATCGGGGCCGGCACGCCGACGTTGATGCCGATCATCCCGGCGTTGAAGTGAAGCTTGAACTGCCGCGCGGCCCATCCGCTCTTGGTGAAGATGGACGCGCCGTTGCCGTATTCGCAGTCGCGGCCGATCTTCAGGGCCTGCTCGATGTCAT
>JAVQWE010000227.1:0-5124 GCA_033579175.1 Phycisphaerales bacterium
TGTCTCCAGATCACGGATCGGCACCCGCTCCCGGAGAAGATTCTGCAGCACCTTCTGCAGCTCGCCCGGTTTCACCAGCGCCGGAATCACTTCTTCCACCAGCGCCGGAACGCGCTGCTTCAGGTTCTCGATCAGATTCTTCACTTCCTGCCGGGAAAGCAGCTCATGCGCGTGAGACTTGATCAGCTCCGTCAGGTGCGTCGCCAGCACTGCCGACGCCTCAACCACCGTGTAATTCATCAGTTCTGCCTGTGCCCGCTGCGGCTCGGTAATCCAGTAGGCCGGCAGACCGAACGCGGGTTCGGTTGTCCGCGTGGCCCCCGTGATTTCGCCGCTGGCGGCCCCGGAATCCATCGCCAGGAACTGTTCCGGATACGTCTCTCCCCGTCCTACGATGTTTCCCTTGATCCGAACGACGTAATCGTTCGCCCCCAGCTGGATGTTGTCCCGGATGCGAATCGGCGGAACGATGATGCCCAGTTCCGTCGCAATCTGCCGGCGGATCAGACTGATGCGATCGAGCAGATCCCCGCCTTTGGTGGTGTCCACGAGCTTCACCAGCCCATAGCCCACCTCCAGTTCCATCGGATCCACCTCCAGCAGCCGCTCCACCCGCTCCGGCTCGCGCCTGGCGGCAAGCTCACGCTCGGCCGCGGCGGCGGACGCCAGCGCTGCCCGCGCCTGCGCTCGCCCGAGGATCCACGCGATGGCGCCGCAGCACAACGCCAGAACGATCAGCGGCGCTGCCGGCATCCCCGTGAGCGACATCATCGCCAGAAACACCGCCGCCACGGCCAGGGGTCTGGGATTGGCCAGTAGCTGCCCGAAGACCTCTTCACCAAGGTCGCTCCGGCTGCTGGATCGGGTCACAATCAGACCGGCCCCAAGCGACACGATGAACGCCGGCACCTGGCTCACCAGCCCGTCGCCAATCGTGAGGATCGTGTACAGCCGCAGGGTGTCCATGAGCGCCCATTTGTGCTCCACCAGCCCCACGTAAAGCCCCCCGAGGATGTTCACCAGCGTGATAATCACTGCCGCGATTGCATCACCCCGCACGAACTTCGAAGCGCCGTCCATGGCGCCGTAAAAATCGGCCTCATCGGCGATCTGTTCGCGCCTTCGCCGCGCCTCCTCCTCGGTGATGTGGCCGGCATTCAGGTCGGCATCGATGGCCATCTGCTTGCCGGGCATCGCATCGAGCGTAAAGCGGGCCGCCACTTCACTGATTCGCGTTGCTCCCTTGGTGATCACCACGAACTGAATCACAAATATGATGATGAAAATAATGATTCCGACCGCCATGCTGCCGGAAGTCACGAAGCTGGCGAAGGCCAGCACCACTTCGCCGGCAGCGTGACGAGCCGCCTCCGGCGAAACCCCACCATCGCCGGCCGTCAGAATCAGCCGTGTCACCGCCACATTCAACACCAGCCGGAACAGGGTCACGGCCAGCAGCAGGGAAGGGAAAACCGCAAATTCCAAGGGGCTTTTGACATAAATCGTGGTCACCAGGATCACGATGGAAAGCGTGATGTTGACCACCAGCAGCAGGTCCAGCACCGCCGGTGGAAGCGGCACGAGAATCACTCCCAGCAGCCCGATGAGTGCCAGCGGAAAGATCAGCGCGCGGTGCTCGTGGAACACCTTCAGGATCGGATTGGAGCTGATCGTCGCCGTCATGGCTTAAAGTTTGAACCTCGCTCCCGCGGAAGTTTGAAAGGGAGCCACCGCTGTCGCGTAACCTCGGCTCCGGGATGTCGCCCTGACCTGCCCCATGGCTCCAACGCCCCTTGTCACGCCGCCACCGCCTTTGCACGCCCGCTCAGTTCGTAGACATAAGCCAGAATCTCCGCGACAGCGGCGTAGAACTGCTCGGGAATCTCCTGCCCGACCTCAACCATCCGCCACAGTGCCCGTGCCAGAGGCGGTCGTTCGAGGATGGGAATCCCATGCTCCACGGCGATTTCGCGAATCCGTTGCGCGACATAACCCCGCCCTTTCGCCACCACCTTTGGCGCGGTCATACCGGGGTCATATTTCAGGGCCACGGCATATTCCGTGGGGTTGGTCACCACCACATCCGCCGTCGGAACTGCCGAGCGTATGCGCTGCATCGCCCGCTGCATGGCGATCTGCCGGCGGCGCTGTTTCACCAGCGGGTCGCCCTCCATCCGTTTCAGATCGTCCTTGACCTGCTGCTTGGTCATTCTCAATTCGCGTTCGGTCCGGAATCTCTGCCAGCCGTAATCCACCAGCGCCAGCAGCAGCAGCAGCACCCCCAGACGCAGAATCAGGGAAAACACCAGATCAGCCGCCGCCGCGAAGATCGACAGAAACTCCATCTGTGAATACGTGACGATTTCGCCGAGCCGCCCGCGGATGGCGTAGAACGCCACGACCCCAACCAGCGTTACTTTGGCTGCGTTCATGAAGAACTGCACCCAGCCGTTGCCCCCGCCGAAAATCCTCTTGATTCCACGGCGCGGGCTGATCGCCCCCAGATCGGGTTTCAATCGTTTGCTGTTGATCAGCAGTCCGACCTGGGCCAGATTGATCAAAACGGCCGCCAGTGCAACGCTCAGCAGCAGGGGCAGCATCGCACGGGCCAACAGGCCCAGAATCTCAAACAGCAGGATGACAAGGTTCCGTGGATCGTGATCCGCCAGCACATCAACGGCCAGGGCGCGTTCCGCCACCGCCCGCAGGGCCTGTACCAGCGAGGTCCCCTGCCATTGCAGCATCAGCAGCATCCCCAGAATCACGACCGCCGCCGTCAGGTCGGGAGAGCGCGCGATCTGCCCCTGCTCGCGAGCTTCCTGCCGTCGTCGGGGCGTCGGGGCTTCGGTCTTTTCGCCAAATTCCTCGGCCATCCGTGGCCTTCCTTCCGGCCGGGGAGAATCTATAACCCCGGCCTGCTGCTTCATCCTTCGGTTCGAGCCGTCGCGTACAGTTCCTGGACCCGCTCCACGTTCACGATCACGGCATCGTTCAGCACATCACCGGCGGTGCGGATTCCGAAAACCAGCACAACCATCCCCACCAGCGCCCGCAGTGAAAGTCCGGCGGTCATGATGTTCAGTTGCGGCATGGTCTTCCCGATGATCCCCAGCGCGATATCGACGATAAGAATCGTCACCAGCATCGGCGCAGCCAGTTGGACGGCAAGCATCGCCGATGCCGAGAACAGATCCACCAGAGTTTCAAAAAGGGCGCGGTCGAGTCCCACACTCAACAGCGGCAGAGCTGCAAAGCTGGCGTGCACCCCGCGCAGCAGTTGCGCCGGTCCATTGACCAGAGGACTCATGAAGATCACCAGCGTCAGCATGAAATGCAGATCACCCACCAGCGAGCTGCTCGAACCGAACTGCGGGTCGAACGTCTGAGCCAGCGAAAGCCCCATCTGCTGCCCCATGATCTCTCCCGCCCATTGCGCCGCGATGAACACGAACGAAATGATCATTCCCATGGCCAGCCCGAAGGCGATTTCCCCCCCCAGCGCGATGGTGAGCGTGGCCAGGTCCTCTGGCAACCGCGGCGGTGCGGGAACCGCGCCGGCCATGCCCAGGGCCAGCATCAGAATCAGCAGCGCCCGAACCCGGCGCGGGACACGGCTGCTGCCCAGCAGCGGCGCCATGAGGAAGATTCCCGCCACCCGCGCCAGCACCAGGGCGAACGCCGGCGCCCATCGCCCGACGTAATCCACAAAGAGGTTGAGGGATTCTTCCAGTGACATGGGTGTCAGGGCAGCGATCCGGTCCCGAAAACCGCGGCGGAGTATTCCAGCAGTCGCTCGCAGATCCACGGCAGGAGCAATACAGCAGCGAAGATCATCGAAGCGATCTTGGGAACGAAAGTGAGTGTCTGCTCCTGAATCTGCGTCACCGCCTGAAAAATGGATACGAGCACACCAACCGCCATGCCGACCAGCAACATCGGCGCGGAGATCAGCAGCGCCAATACCAGAGTGTGCTGAACCAGATCGAGAGCGGACCCGACGTCGATCATCTCACACCCGTCCGTGGTGTGCGGAAATGCAATGTGGCACATCCTTGCGCCACCGCGCCGCCCCGGCTGTCGCCGCTGCGGCACTTCAGATGATGAATGTACCCATCACGTGAGCCGTAATCAATCGCCAACCGTCCACCAGCACAAAAAGAAGGAGCTTGAACGGCAGCGAAATGAGCACCGGCGGAAGCATCATCATTCCCATGCTGATGAGCATCGCCGAAATCACCATATCAATGATCAGGAAAGGCAAATAGATCTTGAACCCCATCAGGAAAGCGGTCTTCAGCTCGCTCAGCACGAATCCGGGAATGAGCGTCATGGTGCGGACATCCCCCCAGGTCGGGTCTGCTTTGGCGGCCGAGCCTTCACGCATGCGGTAAAACAGGAAGACGTCCTCATCATTCCCGGCAGCCCGAACCTGGGCGATCATGAAGTCCCGTACGGCAATTTCTGCGCGGGCCAAGGCATCCCGCTGGTCAATCGTGCCATTCAGATAGGGGGTCAGGGCCTCAGTGCTGACTCGCTCCCAGGTCTTGCCCATCACCAGGAACGTCATGAACAGGGAAAGACCGATGATGATCTGATTCGGCGGCAGGTTCTGAGTTCCCAAGGCCTGCCGCAGGAGCGACAGCACAATTACGATCCGTGTGAAGCTGGTCATCATGATCAGGATGGCCGGCGCCAGCGACAGCACCGTCATCAGGAACAGAATCTGCATCGCCGCCGAGAAATTCTGACGACTGGTCAGATCTGGGAGCTGAAATGTACCAGATGTAGTGGAAGCGCGTTGTTCTACCACTGTGGATTGTGGTCTCGGCAACGGCTGACGGGCTTCGAAGGGAACGTCGCCGGGTACTTCCTGCGCCTTGCCGTCGGAAGGCGCTGCCAACAATACCCCCAAGAGAACTACCATGACGAGAGCATCCATTCTCATCGTCAATCTCCAACACGCTCCGCCGGCACCGGGCCATCTGGGCCTGCTATGTACTGTTGAGCTGGCGGGACAGTCGCCTTGCCCGTTCCAGGAGCCCTGCGACCTCCTGCCGAGCCGACGCCACGACGGTTTCTTCCGTCGGTTGCACCAACACCGGCGTCACCGACGACGGGCCAGCC
>JAVQWE010000228.1:0-5111 GCA_033579175.1 Phycisphaerales bacterium
CGATGAACTCCGCCCATTCGGCAGGGAGATCATCCTTGGGGAAGATCGCCTTAACCGGGCATTCATCCACGCACAGCCCGCAATCGATGCACACGTCCGGGTCGATGAAAAGCTGCCGTACCTCGGCGAACTCCGGTTCATCCTTGGTGGGATGAATGCAATCCACCGGGCACACGGTTACACAGGAGCCATCTTTCACGTCGATGCAGGGCTGGGCGATGATATGAGCCATTTCCGTCAGAACTCCCACGATTCAAGGTTCACAGGCCATTATAGCGCCGGTTCACGCCGATGCACACCCCTCCACCGCCGGGCTTATTTCTGACGGGTGACAGCCCGAGGAAAGCACCAGACTGGCCCGTTGGCGGCGCGATAGCGCTCGACTTCAGGCTTCTGAATCCGGCGCCTGTGTTTTCTAGGTTAACAACGAGCGGCCGGTCATTTCCGCCGGCTTGTCCAGTCCCATTAGAAACAAGGCCGTTGGGGCTACATCGGCCAGGCGTCCGTCTGCCAGCAATCGCGCGCCTTTGAAGCGGTCGTCAACCACGAACAGCTCGACATCATAGGTCGTGTGCGCTGTGTGCGGGGCACCAGTCGCAATATCGATCATCTGTTCGCAATTGCCATGGTCGGCGGTGACGATCGCGGACCCGCCGCATTTCTGGACCGCGTCCAGGATTCTTCCGACGCAGGTATCGGTGTGTTCAACAGCCTTCACCGCGGCCGACAGCACGCCGGTATGGCCCACCATATCGCAGTTGGCGAAGTTGACCACGATCAGGTCATACTGTCCGGACGCAATCCGCGCCACGACTTCTTCGCACACGCCGTACGCGCTCATTTCCGGAATCTGGTCATAGGTCTTGACAGGTGTCCCATCGGCAAGCGCTTTGGGTGAGGGAATGATCTTGCGGTCTTCCCCGGGGAATGGTTCTTCGCGGTAATCGTTAAAGAAGAACGTGACGTGCGGGAATTTCTCCGTTTCGGCGCTGCGGAATTGCCGCAGACCGTTGGCGCTGATGAATTCTCCGAGGATGTTGCGCATTTTCGGCGGTTTGGGATACGCCACATGCACGGGCAGACCTTCTTCGTAAGCGGTCATCGTACAAAACCGCACGTGAAGCTGGGGTCCACGGTCGAAGCCTGTGAAATCGGGCATGACAAACGCCCGCGTGAGCTGACGGGGACGGTCCCCCCGATAGTTATAGAAGATGATCGCGTCCCCCGACTGCACCCGCCCGTCGGCAGCGGCAGGGGATCCTTCGGACCGGATGACGGATGGGGTAATGAATTCGTCCCCCACCATGTTCTCGGCCGCCGGATTCGCGTAGTAATGCGCCACCGCCTGCTCCGCGCCTGCAAAGCAGGGGCCCTGGCCGAACACGATCGCCCGGTAGGCTTTGGCGATGCGTTCCCAGCGATTGTCGCGATCCATCGCCCAGTAGCGCCCGCTGACCGTTGCGATCCGACCCACCCCGATCTCCGCCATCTTCTGCTGCACCTGACGAACGTAAGCAAGGCCTGAGGTGGGAGGCGTATCGCGACCGTCCGTGAAAGCGTGCAGAAATACTCGTGACAGCCCCCGCCGACGGGCAAGTTCCAGACACGCATATAAATGTTCCAGCAAGCCATGCACACCCGCATCGCTGACGATACCGAACAAATGCAGGCTGCTGTGATTCTCCAGCGCGTGGCGAACGGCCTTGTTCAACTCCACGTTATCGAAGAACGCGCCGCTTCGCACGGCCTTGGTGATTGCCACCGACTCCTGATCCACCACGCGTCCCGCCCCGATATTCTGGTGGCCCACCTCGCTGTTGCCCATGGTGCCTTCCGGAAGTCCGACATCGAAGCCGCTGGTATGGATGAGCGTGTGCGGGTATTCCGCCAGCAGGCGGTCCTGAACCGGGTGTTGCGCCAGATAAACAGCATTCGCGTGATTCCATTGTGGAAAGGGATTCCTGCCCCAGCCGTCGCGGATAATCAGCACCAGCGGGCGTCTTACGGGATTCGCCATGGAACAACCTTTCAATTGCGCTCAACCGGATGTTACTCGAAAGCCGATGTGACGACAGAGTCGCCTGCGCGCAGAGTCCCGTTTGCCGGGTCAGCGCCGCGTGCCTCGCGCTCGACTCCTGAGGCGCCGCACCGCGCCCCTGGGGTGGGCAGCCGCCGCGGTGACGCTTGCCTCGACCGCGCGGAAATCTGACGCACGAAGTGAAAAAGACCATTGACGATCGCAAAGTTCAGAATAGGATTCCCAGTCAAGAAAGGAGGTGATTACCCCTATGGCGAAGAAGAAAGCCGCCAAGAAGAAGTCCACGAAGAAGACGACGAAGCGCAAGTAAGCGTCTCTTCGCGGCGTCGGGTGCGTGGCCTTGAGATCTCACCCGACAGGCAAGAAGCTCTGACAGCACAACGTCGTTCGGTACGGGTCCTGGCTCCTGAAACTGTGACCCACGAACTTTGCGAGGAACCTTCCCAGCCACGGCGGAAGGTTTCTTTGTTTCCGGGCCTTTTTCCGGGGGAATCAGCGACCGGCATGGCGCCGGCCCTCGACAAGCGGCCGCTTGCAATCGACAATTCCCCGCGACACGGAGGTCGCACGGATGCGAATCATCGCCCTGATGAATCAGAAGGGCGGCGTCGGCAAGACGACGACGACCGCCAACCTCGGCGCCGCCCTGGCCGAGGCCGGTAAACGGGTGTGCCTGATCGACCTTGACCCGCAAGCCCACCTCACCATCAACTTTGGAGTCGATCCCTCACCAAGCCTCTGCTCGATTTACAGCGTCCTGGTGGAAGATAAAGCCTTGCTGCAGGCTGCGATTCCGGTGGACCAGCGAATCTCCCTGATCCCCAGCAGCATTGACCTCGCCGCCGCCGAGCTGGAACTGGTGAGTGTCCCCGGGCGGGAAGTGGTCCTGCGGGAGCGCCTTCAGCAGGAGAAGCTGGAATTCGATTACGTCTTGCTGGACTGCCCGCCCTCGCTCGGGCTTCTGACGCTCAACGCCTTGGCCGTGGCGACAGAGGTGATCATCCCCATGCAGCCGCATTTTCTGGCGATGCAGGGGGTAGCCAAGCTGTTGGAGACGGTTCACCTGGTGGCCCGTCGGATCAATCCGCAGATCCGCATCAGCGGGATCGTGCTGACGATGTTCGACGGACAGGCCCGCCTGACCACCGAAGTCGTCGCCGAATTGCAGAACTTCATTGAGTCGGCGGGCGGACAACCGCTCCCTTGGGCGGGGGCACGCATCTTTCAGACCCGAATTCGTCGCAATATCAAGCTTGCAGAAAGCCCCAGCTTCGGGAAACCGATCATCGCCTACGACCCTTCGAGCAACGGCGCAATCGATTACCGCGCGCTGGCGCAGGAAGTGCTGGAAATGGAAGGCGGCGCCGGCAGCGTGGCCGACCGTCCGGGGGATGCTTCCGGTCCGGCCCCGAAACTGGAACTGACGCTTCATTCCGAGTCGATCCAGCAGGTTGAAGGCAAGCCCAGTGAGGTCGCAGCGTGACCACGCCGCAAGACCGCACACCCCGGGGCTCGGGGTGGCTCGGCCCGGTGCTGGCCCTGTATTGGCTGGCTCTGTTTGCCGTCACGCACCTTCCGCAGGCGGCGCTGCCCAAAACACATCTGGGCGATAAGCTCGAACATTTTCTCGCCTACGCGGTGCTGGGTGGGCTTCTAACGGCGTGGATGGCGCGGCGGCGGGCACGGATGCGCCACCCCATGGTCGTGGCTCTGATTACCGTGCTCGGATACGCCGCCATTGATGAGCTGACCCAGCCGGTGGTGAACCGTCACGCGGATTTGCGCGACTGGCTGGCCGACGCCATCGGCGCTGCGGTCGGAGTCGGGGTGAGCAGCATCGTGCTGTATTTCTGCCACCGCAGGCAGGGGTGAGCTTCATCGCCGGCAGGCTGAGGGTATGATCCGGGGATGAACACGCTGCATGCTCCATGGCGGATGGATTACATCCGGTCGCTCTCCAGCCAGAACCCCCCGAAGCCGGAGGACTGTTTCCTTTGTCAGGCGGTGGCTGCTCAGGACGACGCATCCCGCCGACAGAGGCTGCTGCTGTGGTGCACACCGTGGACCGTCGTCGTGATGAACAAGTTCCCCTATACCAACGGGCACCTGCTGGTAGCCCCCCGCAGTCATAAGGCCGAGCCGGAAGAACTCTCACCGGAGGAAATGCTGGACATGCAGACGCAGACCGTCGAGGCGATTCGGCTGTTGAGGTTGGCCATGTCGCCGCAGGGCTTCAATCTCGGCATGAACCTGGGGCGCTGCGCGGGAGCCGGGCTCCCCGGGCACCTGCATCAGCACATCGTGCCACGCTGGAACGGCGACGTGAACTTCATGTCGATCGTCGGTGAGGTGAGGATCGTGCCGCAGGCTCTGGAGCAGTTGTACGATCAACTGGAGTCATTGCGGCGTGGTGAATTGTCGCGGCAGACTCCGGCAGCGCCGCCAAGCATCGTGCAGATCGACTCCCCCCGGGCGGGTTGATGCCCGGCCCGCCCCGCAGCCCCAGGGGGGTGCTGGCTTCGTCAACAGGGCTTTTCTAGAATTCCCACCATGGACCTTGCCATTCGAGAGCAACTGAGGCCCGGTGTGAAGGTGAAGATCACGCAGCAGATTGCGGCCCGCCATTATGCTTGGCCGACCGAAGTCGTGGGAACCGTTGTGGAGTTCAAACAGCAGGAGACCGGAAGCTGGTACGCCCACAGCAAGGACGACAAACTCTGGCTGGATCGGCTGGTCATCCGCAAGCCAGATGGGGAGATTACCACCTTGAATCTCGACGATTACACGCATATTGAGATTGTTGATTGACGGCGTAAACAGGGTCGAAACGAGGAATCGACAAGCGGCAAGATCTGATTAAACTCCCGCCTCGCATGGCAGACCGCTCGCCTTTTGCCTCGCCTCCCGTGGTGGCCCTTGCATCCTGGTTTGTTCCGGGGGCCGGTTACCTGCTGATTGGTCAGTACACGCGGGGTCTGGTTGTCGGGGTGACAGTCCTGCTGCTGTTCATCCTCGGCGTGCTGATTGCCGGAATCCGGGTGATCGATGTGCCCGGTTATGACAATCTGGGGTT
>JAVQWE010000229.1:0-5074 GCA_033579175.1 Phycisphaerales bacterium
CGAGTTTGTTATGGATTTCCCAGGTGGACTTGAAGATCAGGAACAATCCTCCGATCAGCAGAATCAGGTCACGGCCGCTGATGGCTCCCCGATGACCGAAACCGGGCAGTTCAAACAGGGTGCGCGTAAGGCCCATGATCCAACTGATGGCAAACAGCAGGCTGATGCGCATGAGCATGGCCAGGGTCAGGCCAATCTGCCGGGCACTGTTCTGCTGATGCGGCGGGAGCTTGCCGGCCAGGATCGCAATGAAGACGATGTTGTCGATCCCCAGGACGATCTCCAGTGCCGCCAAGGTGATCAGCGCGATCAACGCCTCGGCAGACCACAGTGACGTCAGCCCGGCTGTCGCCCCGTGCCCGCCGTGCCCGGAGCCGGACACAGCCGCCGCGAGCACGTCCGTGAATCCGATCATGAAATCCATCGCAGGGTCCTCAGCAGGATCGTCGTGCGGCTTGCCTCCGCCGTCGGCCGCGGACGGGCAGAATCAACGGATTCCCATGAGCACTTCCATGGTCAATTGATCCAGCTTCTCATAAGGCAGCCTTGCCTCGGCCAGCCGGATGCGGTCGAGGGGCGCTGCCAGGAGCTTGCGTGCGTTTACCGCCGAAAACTTCCGGGTGAGCGCGCTGAGGGGCTGATCAGCGACTTGAATCTCCTTCAACAGACCCTGAATCTCCTTGTCTGCCATCCAGCGTCGGGCCTTTTCGGCCAGGATCATGTAGGTCCGCATCGATCCACGGGCGAATTCCTTCACGTCGCGGTAGTCGCTCTGGCGATAGGCGTGCGAGTCGAAGTGCCGGGGGCCGTCGTATTTGTACTCTTCCAGCAGCTTCACGAGGAAGAAGGCATGCTTCAGGTTTGCCGAGCCGAAGCGAAAGTCCTGATCATACCGGCCGAATTCCTGATCGTTCAGGTCGATATGGAACAGCTTCCCCGCCTCCAGCGCCGCCGCCACCTGATGCACGAAGTTCAGCCCCGCCATGTGTTCGTGAGCCACCTCGGGGTTGACCCCGCACATCTCCGGATGATCCAGTGACTCGATGAAATGCAGATAGCTGCCGGTCACTGCAAAATAAATGTGCCCGCGCGGCTCATTCGGCTTGGCTTCAAAGGCGAACTTGTAGCCGTAGCCTTGGCTGATGGAATATTCACACAGGAAATTGATCGCCTCGCGGAAACGCTTGATCGCCTCGACCGGGTCCTTCGCCGCGTCGGTTTCAACGCCCTCGCGTCCTCCCCAGAAGACGTAGATTTTCGCTCCGAACTCCGCCCCGAGATCCATCGCCCGCATGGTCTTCTGGATTGCATAGGCCCGGATTCTGGCGTTGTTGCTGGTGAACGCGCCATCCTTGAATACCGGATCGCTGAACAGGTTGGTTGTGGCCATCGGCACAACCAGACCGTTATCTTTCAACGCCTTGCGGAAATCGCGCTTGATCTCCGCCGCCTGCGACGGACTGGCGTCGATCGGGATCAGGTCGTTGTCATGAAAATTCACCCCATACACGCCTTCACATTCACCCAGCAGGTCGACAATCCGGGCGGGCGAAAGTTGCCCGCGGGTCGGCGCGCCGAATGGGTCACGGCCGATGTTGCCGACTGTCCAGAGTCCGAACGTGAATTTTTTTCGTTTATCCGGCTGATAGGGATCGCGTGCCATGGTCCGTATCCAGATTCCTCGTTTTTCACTTGCGGCGGGAGTGTCGGGGAAAACCCTGATCGGATCAAGCACACCGGAAAGGAGCCGGCAGGCCGATCCTGCCGGCAAAAGCGTGCTCGCCCCGAGGTCGACCGTCACAATCGGATCTGCTGAAGCTCTGCCACACAAATCTCGCCGAGCTTGGCTCAGGGAGAACTCCCGACCGCCGACGTTGCCCGATCCCGCCTCCACTTTGAGCACGGCCGTTTTTGCGCTACATTGCCCGCATGATGTCTGCCGTGAACCGTTTTGCGCCGATCGTCGCTGCTCGATACTGCATCCTCCACGGTGGCGACTACAACCCCGAGCAATGGCTGGAGTCTCCTCAGGTCCTGGAAGAAGACCTTCGGCTGATGAAACTGGCGGGTGTGAACATCGTCAGCGTCGGAGTTTTTTCCTGGGCGATGCTCGAACCCGAGGAAGGTCGATTCGATTTCGAATGGATGGACCGCCTGCTCGATTCCCTTGCCGGGAACGGCATCCTGGCCGCTCTGGCCACTCCCAGCGGGGCCAAACCCAACTGGATGGCCCGGAAATACCCCCAGATCCGGCGCGTGGATGCCACCGGACGACGCGAACCGCAGGGCTGGCGCCACAACCACTGTTACAGCTCGCCGGTCTATCGTGAAAAGTGCACGATCATCAACACGCGACTGGCCGAACGGTATGCCCGTCACCCCGCCCTGGCCCTGTGGCATGTCAGCAACGAGTATGGCGGCGAATGCCACTGCGATCTGTGCAAGGCAGCATTCCGTCAGTGGCTCCGGCAGCGTTACCAGAGCCTGGACAACCTTAATCGCGCGTACTGGTCACGTTTCTGGAGCCATGTCTTCAGCGACTGGGAGGAAATCGATGCTATTGACGCCTCGATTCACGGCCTGGCGATCGACTGGAAACGATTCGTAACCGACCAGACCGTTGATTTCTTCCGCCATGAAAGCGCGCCCCTTCGAGAGATCACGCCCACTGTGCCCATCACCGTCAACATGATGGGGTTGTATGAACCCCTGAACTACTGGAAATTCGCCCCGCACGTCGACATCATCGCCTGGGACTCCTATCCACGCTGGCATGTGGACCCTGACGACATCAGCGAAGCCTGCTGGACCGCATTCGTACATGATCTGAACCGATCCTTGAAGCAGCGACCGTTCCTGCTGATCGAATCCACCCCCAGCGTCACGAACTGGCAGAACATCAGCCCCCTCAAACGACCGGGCATGCATCGCCTGGCCAGCCTGCAGGCGGTGGCCCACGGGTCGGATTCCGTGATGTACTTTCAGTGGCGCAAAAGCCGGGGAAGCTTTGAGAAGTTCCACGGCGCGGTTGTGGATCACGTCGGGCATGAACACACCCGCGTGTTCCGGGAGGTGGCCGAGCTGGGGAGCGAACTGGCACGACTCGGGGACGTTGTCGGAACCATGCCCGTCGCCCGGGCTGCCATCATCTTCGACTGGGAAAACCGCTGGGCATTCAACGCCTCCGCAGGACCACGCAACGTCGATAAGAACATCGACCTCACCTGCGTCGATCACTACCGCCCCTTATGGAGACGCGGCATCGCCTGCGATGTGATTGACATGGATCAGCCGTTCGACAGGTACCAGCTGCTGATCGCGCCGATGTTGTACATGATCCGACCCGGCGTCGCCGAGCGAATCGAAAGGTTTGTTGAGTTCGGCGGCACCTTCGTGACCACCTACTGCAGCGGTCTGGTCAACGAAAGTGATCTGTGCTTTACGGGAGGATTCCCCGGTGGAAGCTCCAGTCCGCTCCGCCGGGTGCTGGGAATCTGGTCTGAAGAACTGGATGCCTTGCCCGATCACCGCAGGCAATCCATCGTTGCCGTCTCCGGGAATGATGCCGGCCTGCACGGCAGCTACGAAGTTCGGCATTATGCCGACCTGATTCACCTGGAAGGCGCCACGGCTCTGGCCACGTACACGCAAGACTTTTACGCCGGCCGACCGGCCGTGACGGTCCATTCCTACGGGCGCGGCAAGGCCTATTACGTTGCCTCGCGGAATGACGACCGCTTCTGTGATGATTTCCTGGGAGCGCTGTCGGCCGGGCTGCCTCGCGCCCTGAACGCAGATCTGCCCCCCGGGGTATCGGCCGTCGCGCGTACCGATGGCTCGACACGCTGGCTGTTCCTGATGAACTTCAGCACGGCGACCGTCACCATTGATCTTGACGGCGACTACCGGGACCCTCTGACCGGTGGAACCCATCGTCGGATCGAGCTGTCGGCGTATGGCGCAGCGGTTCTGCGACGGTGACCTGCCGCCTCGAGCCGCTTGTGGAGCCGTTCTGGTTGTCCGAGAAGTGGTCGATGGATGCCGCGCCCGCTCAAACCCTGCCCTCCCCCCCCGGGCGGTGAGGTTCTGCCGTTTCCCGTCCCACGACTCTGCTGCGATCGCTGGACATTCCCTGATCCTTGGCGCGGAATACTTTCCACCGTGCAACCCCAGATCAACGTAGAGGTCCACCTCGGCAAAATCCGGCAGAATGTTCAGCAAATCCGACAAACCACCGGTGTTCCGGTGATTGCCGTCATCAAGGCCGATGCCTACGGCACCGGCATTGTTGCCATCGTCAACGCCATTGATGACCTCGTGGACGGCTATTACGTGTTTGAACCGCGCGAAGTGATCGATTCGGGCGTCGATCAGCTCTCCAGCAGATCCTTCATCGCCGCCGTCTGCCACGATGCAGACGCCCAGACGCTCCGTTCGCATCGGATTCGTCCGGCGGTCTGGAGCCGCCAGCAGGCAGACCGCTGGCGTGCGTGCGATCCGGTCCTCTCGGTGGACACGGGTCAGCAGCGCTTTGCCTGTCAGCCGCAGGACATTGACGCAGTGCTGAAAGCCGGAAACTGCCGCGAGGCTTTCACCCATGCCTCCAATGCCACGCAAGCGGGTCGATTCGACGAACTGACTTGCGGCCGTGGGCTGCGTCGTCACGCCGCCGGCACTTCGCTGCTTCATTGCCCCACGGCTCGGTTTGATGCGGTGCGCCCGGGTCTGGCCGTGTACCGTGGCGCAGTGCGCGTCTCCACGCGGCTGGTGGAAGCGCGCGATTCCCTCGGGCCCGCCGGGTACAGCGGCTTTGTCGTCCCTCGGCACGGTGTGATCTTCGGGGGATATTCGGATGGGTTGACCGGTGGCATCTGCCTGATCAACGGCGTGAAGCGACGCATTCTCGAAGTCGGCATGCAAAGCTCATTTGTCGAGCTTGGACCGCACGACCGCGCGGGGGATGAGGTGGTGTTGCTGGGCGATTCGCTCACCGAAGCCGACGCCGGCAACGCCTGGCGTTGCGGGGCCCATGAGGCACTGTACCGCCTGTGTCGTTGCGGTCGGCGACAGTACG
>JAVQWE010000230.1:0-5073 GCA_033579175.1 Phycisphaerales bacterium
GGATTTTATCAACGTCGGCGAAGTGGAAGTGGGCATGATCGCCACTCGCAGCACCGTCGGAATGGAAACGCGCCTGACGCAACGGGCGCTGGTGAGGGCCAGCGACCTGCTCTACTTCAATTTCTCGTTGGTCTCGCCGGCGCCGCGGAAAGGGCGGGTTGAGGATGATCCCGAATGCCGGCGCGTCGTGGATCTGTTCGGGCGCATCATCGACACGGTCTCGCTGATCGATCAGGAGCGGATCAAGGAAGAGCAGGCCCAGCGGCTGTACCGCACACGGCTGCTTCTGATGCGGTTCAATGAAACGAACCTGCGCAACGCGCTGGTGCCGGAGCAATGGTGGCGTCTGCAGCGAGACGGCAAGGACATCGGATATTCTTACGTCGTGGAGGAAGTTGCCAGCGACCTGCCCCGGCGCGGCATGGCCACCGGCCCTGACCCTAAGGGCAACGGGGTGCGTGTGGGGGTGCGCTCGCGCGCCTACCCGGAACCGGGCGTGCAGGTAGATACCGAAACGTGGATTTACGTTTCGTTCGATCGTCGCAATGAGGTCTGGTCGAATATCGGCGTGATCAGCGGGCCCGACGGCAAGAAGGAGGAATTCGGCGAGTTCGGCTTCGCCGATCGCGAAATCAAACGCGTGCTCGACCCGCAGGGCGAGCCGGGCGAGCAGCGCCCGGACGGGTCGTTTGACGCCGGGCAGCCCCCGCTGCGCGTGGCCGACCGATACACGCTCAGCGTCACTCGAACCGGTCACGGCGCCCGCCCTCCTCGGGAGATCGACCTGCCCCCGTTTTACCTTCCTCAGGCTTTGAACCATCTGCTGTGCCGGCTGGTGGACCTGAACGAACCCAAGACGTTCCTGTTCGCCTCGTGGATCTCCGACCGCGGAGAGGTGATGAAGCGCTACATCGACGTCGGCGCTGAGACGACCGTCACCCTCGACGGCAAGAAGCTCCGGGCCATCCCCATCCGCGACCGCGTGGGCTATGAGGGCTCGCCAACCGTTCATTACATGTCTCCCGACCGCCGATACCTCGGGGCCGTCAACGAAGAAAGCCGCATCACCATTCTGGCGTCCGATAAAGCGACACTCGAGCGCATCTGGAAGAACGCCGATCTCACCCGACCGGGGGTTGTGGAGCGCAAGTGATCCTGCCGGGAATCACATTGGCCGCAGGAACTGGAAACATTTTCTGCCCCTGACGACCGGACCGGGCCGATGACTGACATACACCATGGTGCGCGCGGCCTTTCAGCTTGTGGGGATCGGGGCAATTCTGGCGATTGCGAGTCTGGGCGCGTGGCAGTTCCGCAAATACACCGCCGAGCGCCGGGAGATCGCGCGGCTTCAACGTCAGCGCGACGAGCTGGCACGACGGGCTGAGCAGCTTCTGCAGGTGGTCGCGCGCCTGACGGCCGAACGACGGGTTGCCGAGGTGCTGGTGACCGACCGCACCACCGATCCATCGGGTGTCCCGATCAGTCGGTTGTTGTTTGTCGAATATGCCCGGGACGGATCGACCCTCCCCCCGCGGCAGTTCACCGTTCTCGGCGAACGGGTTCACATCGACGGGCTGGTCATCGAGTTTCCATCAGATTTCCTCCAGAAAGACGACCCCCTGCGCGGGCACAGCCTCCTGCTGTTTGAGAAAATCTATGGCAGCGCCCAGTCGCCCGACTCTGCCGAGCGGATCGACACTCCCGGGCGTGTCCCGGATCTCTATCGTGCCACCGCGCCATCCGTCAGCCAGTTCGAGCAGGAACTGTGGAGCAGCTTCTGGCGGCTGGCCGAGGACCCGGCCTTCCGCGCTTCCAAGGGTGTGAAGGTGGCCACCGGAAAGAGTGTCTACGGACCTTTCCGCATCGACCGGCTTTACACCATCACTCTCGACGCCGGCGGAAAGCTGAGCGTCACCGACGAACCCCTGAAAGGCGCCGTCGGCGAAGCCTTGCGAAGGCTCTCATCGGCTCGCCAGTGACCCTCCTTTCACCTGCAACCGTCGCGGTCGCCCGTTGGAAGAATGGTCCTTCCGCGGCCGCAACTTGCCCACCCGCGGAGCTGTCGTGGGCGGCGCGATGCTATCCGGACGCTCCGGACCGGCCAGAGGATCACCCGGACGAGAGCGTTCAAGCCGGTGGCGGATGGCGGCGGCATAATTCGGCGACAACTCGAATCCGATGTACCGTCGACCCAGCTTGCGCGCCACGGCGAGGGTCGTGCCGCTCCCGGCAAACGGATCCAGCACGATCTGGCCGGGGTTGGAACAGGCGAGGATGATCCGCCCCAGCAGCGCTTCGGGCATCTGGCAGCCGTGCCAGCCGGCGCGCTCCTTGAAGGTGCCGCAGACCCGCGGCACGTACCACACGTCTTCTTCCGGTCGGAAGCAGCCTGCGGCGTCCTGCGGGCGGAGAATCCAGGTGTCATCGGGCAGGCGCCCCTTCGGATTTGCGCGCTTGTCGTTGTAGACCAGTTGCCGCGCGGAGGGCACACGAATCTGTTCGATGTTGAACGTGAAACGCTCCCGGTCCTTCACGAAATACAACAGATGCGCATGACTGCGGCTGAACTTGTTCCGGCAGTTCACGCCGAACGTGTAATACCACACCACCCAGCTCCGGCAGCACAACCCCAGCTCACGCTGGAAAATCAGCTTCAGCTCGGCGGCGAATTCATCCCCGATCGCCAGCCAGAACGTGCCGTCGGGTCGAAGGGTCTTCACCAGAGCCTTGCCCCATTGCCGCGTCCAGTCGAGATATTCTTCGGCTTTGCGGCGGTCTTCGTACACGTCGTATTCATAACCGATATTGAACGGGGGATCGGCAAACGCCAGGTGCACGCTCCCGGGAGGAATTCTCTCCATTCCGACGATGCAGTCTTCGTTGTAAAGCTGATCAAGTTCCATGGTATGGGGTCGCAAGCATAATGACGGGTGATGCGTTGCGCAAACTCCTCCGATCACGGGCTCGGCTACGGTAGATGCAACGACGAACGCTCCGCGCCGGAGGCCGACGGCCCCTGCCGTGAAAAACGGTTCTCCGTGCCGGCGCGCAACCGCGAGATATTCCCCCGGTGCTTCCAGATCACCAGACCGGACACAAACACGGCAAACGCCAGCAGCGGCCAGGCATCCCCGAAGATGTCCCAGCCCATCGCCAGCCCGATCAGCACATACGCCACGGGGAACAGTCCCGTCGCCACGATCGACGCCACGGAAACGATCCGCGTCCGCCAGAAAATCAGCCCCCACACCGCTCCCACCGCCAGGCCGGCCAACGTGTAGAACGGCCAGACTCCCAGCACCACTCCCAGGCTTGTCGCCACCCCCTTGCCCCCGCGAAAAGCCAGGAACAGGCTGAACATGTGCCCGGTGATCGCCGCCAGACCCACCGACAGCCACAGCCAGAACCCCAGCGCGCCTCGCGAATGATCCTTCAGAACCCACCCGGCCATCAGCATTGGAATCAACCCCTTCAGCAGATCCAACAGAAACACGATCGCAAAGTAGCGCGCCCCCAGAAGCCGCCCGACATTCGTCGCCCCGATGTTGCCGCTGCCAGCACGTCGGGGGTCAACCCCCCGGCTCAGACCTACCAGCAACCCGAATGGAATCGAGCCGATCAGGTACGCTCCCGGGATCAGTACGGCAAGCCACTGGACGGTGGACATCGCCCTTCATGTAGCCGAACTGCCCCGCTCTGTCACCGGACCTGAAGACGATTTCGAGTTGGCAGAACCGTCGGTGTTGAATCAGTCCCGGCCTGCGCGGGATTCGCGGGGCTTGCCCGATGGACAGACCACGTGCCGCGGCACGCCACCGTCCGCTGGGGCTCATGTGAAGCTCCCGATCCAGGTCGTCCCCCGGAACTGCCCGCCGGCCGCTCCCGTGGTGAAGATGATCGTGTCTCCGAAGCTGGCGGCGATTCCGGCGGTGGTGCGCGTCGGAAGAGCGGTCAGGCGGCTCCAGGTGTTGGTGGCCGGGTTGTAGGCATCCACGTGAGCCACGGGGGAATAATTGGCCACTTCACCACCGATGGACAGGATTCTGCCCTTGTGCACGAAGGTGCTGGCGTTGGCGTGGCTGCGCGCCGGGCTGGGCAGAGAAGCGACACTCGTCCACGTGTTGCTCACCGGGTCGTAGCGATACACGTTGGCATGGAAGACGGCCTGCAGATCCTGCCCCGTCTGTCCCCCGACGGCATACGCAAAGCCCCCCACCGCCGCCGCCCCGAAGTGATTCCGCGCTGCCGGCATCGGTGCGCGGGTGATCCACCCGGCCGAAAGATTGTCCAGATTCAGCGCCCAGTGGTCGGCGCGATCCTTGCGGGCGGCGTCGGAGCCACCGAAGAAATACAACGTGCGTCCGATCAGCACCATCTGCCCGCTTCCCCGCGCTGCCGGCAGGTTGGGCAGGCTGATCCAGGTGTCGTTGGTCGTGTCGTATCGGAACACCCGGTTGCTGGCAAAGGCCTGCGGACCGTTAGGTCCGGCCGATCCGGGTGGATAGCCCCCGGCGACGTAGATGTAGCGGTCGTCGTGCGCTGCCGCCGCGTGTGTCAGTTCCAGCGGGGCGTCGCGAAGCTGCGTCCAGCGGTTGGTGGCCGGGTCATACACGTGCGCCACCTTGCTGGGGCGATACTGGCTGTTGAGATATCCACCAAACGTGTACAGCCTGCCCCCCACCACCGCGCCATAGCCCTCGGAGCGCGGAACCGGATTCGACGCCTTCTGCGACCAGCTCAGCGTGCCCAGGTTCTGCGGAGCATCGTTGTCGGCCAGCGTGATGACCGCCGTCGTGCTGTTGAACGCGTTGGAATAATGCATCGCCGTGGCCAGATCGATGCGGATGGTTTCGTTGCCTTCCTCCAGCGTATCGTCGATGGGGTTGACGGTCACCGTCGTGGTGGCGGCGCCTTCGGCGAAGATGGCCGTCCCGCTGAGCAGCTCGTAGTCGGTGCCGTTGCCGGCCGTGCCGCTGACGGCATACTGGACGATCAGCCCGACCGACAGATCCCCCGTCCGTCGGAACGTGAAGGCGCCGGTGTTGCCGTTCTCCCCCGCCGATGCGTCCG
>JAVQWE010000231.1:0-4998 GCA_033579175.1 Phycisphaerales bacterium
CGTACCCCCCCGCAGCGTTGGTCATGAGCCATTCCCGGCTGATCAGCTCATCAAACCGAAGCGTCGCCGGGTCAAGACTGGTCATGGGACCGTGCCTTCCGTGAAGCCGGTGAGCCCGGCACGCCCTTCCGAAGGCGCAACCGCGGGCTCTTTCCGTGTGTCGCCCGTGCGGCAGGTGGCAGCATCACGCCACACACAGCCGCTCGGGCGATCTTCAAGGGCCATCCTAATCGAACGATGGCGGAACCGGAATCCGCTCTGTTCCGACGCCAATCGCACACGCGCGGCAAGTCTGGCAGATTCCTCTGAGCGGGCGGCCGACTTCAACCGGAACGGAACGTGTTGTCAGCCGGACCTCATTGATGCGCAGGTGGTGGACCTGACGGGCTTTTCGCTGCTCGCCAATCGGTTGAACAGCACACGAACCAACACGCAGTTTCCGGTCCGCGGAATGCTTCCTCGCCGCGCGATGCGGTGCACGTTCCGGAGACAACTACGCCCCGGAAGCAGCACGGGGAAAAGATTCTAAGTCCTTACAAGTTCAGCACTTGTGTTTTCTGAATCTCCCGCTCGGGCTTCTCTTGACGCGTGGTTGCCGCCGAGCCAATCGGTGGACGGCCGACGAGGGTCGCAGGATCGAGAGACCGGGTGTCATCGGCGGCTCGGCAGGACGGGGATGCAAAACCCCATCTCAGTGTTCGTACTCCTTGTCTTTACGGACTTTACGAATTATCCGGACCGTCGCGAACACTTTTTCGGCTTGGACGTGTATGCTTTATGGGTTATTCATTGGCCACGGGATCGGACGCGCAAATTCGATCGTCAAGTCTCCGGTCGGCGCGGTTCGATATCTAACTTGAGTCTGGGATAGAACTTATGACGCGCCCACCCGGTAACGGCGGACCCCCTCAGCCCCCTGGAAATTTTCCGCCGACTGGCACCGGTGGTATTGGAGGCGCCTTCCCTCCCAACGGTAACGTGCCTCCCGGTGGCGGCTTCCGAGGCAGAAGACTCACCACCTGCTCCTTCTGCGGCAAATCCTCGCGCGACGTCGGACCGATGGTGGAAGGCCCGGCCGAGGTGTACATCTGCGCCAACTGCGTCGATCTGGCCCACAACATCATCCGTCAGGAAAAGCGGAAGATGTCGTCCAGTCAGCCGCTGTTTAATTCCATCCCCTCGCCCCGGCAGATCAAGGAATTCCTCGATCAATACGTCGTCGGACAGAACCGCGCCAAACGCAGTCTGGCGGTGGCCGTGCACAACCACTACAAGCGCCTGACCACCAACGATCCCACCCACGAGAACGCCACCAAGGGTGGCGATGTTGAGATCGACAAAAGCAATGTTCTGCTCATCGGCCCCACAGGCAGCGGAAAGACGCTGCTGGCCCGAACCCTGGCCAGGATTCTGAATGTGCCCTTTGCCATCGGCGACGCCACCACGCTCACCGAGGCCGGATACGTCGGGGAAGACGTTGAAAACATTCTGCTGCGCCTGCTGCAGGCCGCTGATTATGACCTGGAAGCCGCACAGCGCGGCATCGTTTACATCGACGAAATCGACAAGATCGGCAAAACCCAGAACAACGTCAGTATCACGCGCGATGTTTCCGGCGAAGGCGTGCAGCAGGCGCTGCTGAAAATGCTGGAAGGCACGATCGCCAACATCCCCCCGCAAGGCGGTCGCAAGCACCCCGAACAGCAGTACATCCAGATGGACACCAGCCAGATTCTGTTCATCTGCGGGGGAACGTTCGTCGGGCTGGAAGACATCATTCGCAAGCGTCTGGGCAAACGGCAGATCGGCTTCGGCGCTGAAATGCTGCTGGCCGATTCCGAGCATGAACGGGCCGAGGTGCTGGCGCGCGTGCAACCGGAAGACCTGGTGGAATATGGCATGATCCCGGAATTCGTCGGACGGCTGCCGATCAGCGCCCCGCTGGAGCCGCTAGATGTGCCCACGCTCGTGAACATTCTCACCGAACCGAAGAACGCGCTGGTCAAGCAGTATCAGAAGTTCTTCCGGCTGGAGGGGGCGGAGCTGGAGTTCACCCCCGGCGCGCTGGAACTGATCGCCCAGCAGGCGCTCAAGCGCGACACAGGCGCGCGAGCGCTACGCGCGGTCTGCGAAGAGATCATGCTCGACGCCATGTATCAGCTCCCCGATCAGGCCCCAGGCGCAAAATATGTCGTCGACGAGGATGTCGTCCTGGGACGCAAGAAACTCTTCGCGCCTGCCGCTGCGGTAGAACAGCGGAAGTCGGCCTGAATACCTGCCGTTGACGAGGCCTCGCCGCAAAGCAAAGGCCCCCCGCTTCCCATCACGCCGGCCCGGCGAGAGTCCCCGTGCAGGTCCGAACCGCCATCGGTCAGCTGGCACCGCTCACGCTTCTGAAAGGTTCGATTACACTTCGGATCGTGCGCCCGGCGATCGCAGTGTTTCTGAGCAGTCTCGTTTTGCTCTCTGTCCCTCTGTTGCTGGGCATCAACGCCCCCCCTTCGGTGCACGACGAGTTTGCCTTTCTTCTGCAGGCCGACACGTTCGCACGTGGGCGGTTGGCCAATCCCCCCCACAGGCATTGGGAATTCTTCGAAACCATGCACGTGCTGCAGCAGCCGACCTACGCCGCAAAATTCCCCCCCGGGCAGGGGTTGGCGATGGCTGCGGGGCAGAAACTTGGAAATCCCCGCTACGGTGTCATCCTGTCGGTGGCGTTGGCCTGTGGAGCGACCGCGTGGCTTGCGGCAGGTTGCCTGCCCCCGCGGTGGGCAAAGGCCGCGGGTCTGCTGGCCGCGACACATCCCCTGGTGTTCTCCTGGGGCCAGAGCTTCTGGGGTGGGGGGATGGCCATGCTCGGAGGTGCTCTGACGATTGGGGCGATGCTGCGTCTGGCCCGTCGAGCCAGTTGGATCGATGGGGCTGTGCTCGGGCTGGGAATCGCAATCCTGCTCAATTCCCGCCCGTTCGAGGGGGTTTTGCTCTTGATTTCGGCGATGGTGGGGCTGGGGTGGATCGCACGGTGGCGCCTGGGGCTGGTAGTGCGCGCACCGATCGTGATACCGGTTCTGACGATTCTGTCGGCGACCGGGGCTTGGATGGTCTTATATAATTATCGGGTAACGGGCCACCCTCTTCGTCTCCCGGACCTGGAATACACCCGTCAATACATGGCCGCCCCAAGGTTCTGGTGGATGGCTGCGAACGCTCAAAAGACGTATCGCCACCCCGCGATGGAGGCGTTCCACCGAGGGTCGGAGTATCAGGAATACCTGCGGCAGACGACGATCAGAGGCTTTCTGCACGCCCAGTGGGAGAAAATCGCCGAGATCGCACGCGACTGGCTGCTGCGCCCCCCGATGGCGTCGATCGTGCTGCTTCCGGCGCTTGTGCTGGCGCTCATGCGGTTCCGTCGCGGGCTCTGGCTGGCGACAACCCTTGGGTCCGTGCCCGTGCTGGAGATGCTCCTGACCCCCTGGTTCCGCCCGCATTACCTGGCGGTGGTGGTGCCTTGCGTGTTCGCGGCGGCGACGATCGGTTTCCTTGTGGTCCATCGCGCGCGGCGCCGGCTGGGGCAGATTCTTCTGCTGCTGCTCCTGATCGGGCAATTGTCTGGGGTCGGATGGATCATTCGAGGGATGATCATCCACCCGAATGTCGCGGGTGAACCTCGCGCAAGATTGCTGGAACAATTGAATCGATCGGAAGGTCGGCACCTGGTCTTCGTGCGCTACGAAGGCCCGAAACAAACAATCGTCGAATGGGTCTACAATTCGGCCGACATCGACGGACAGAAGGTTGTTCTGGCCCGCGATCTCGGCGAGAAAAATGCGGTGCTGCAGAATTATTATCCCGATCGCGCGGCCTGGTTGCTGACGGTTCGAGGTTTTGCCTTTGAAATGGTTCCGCTGCCGGGGATTGGCTCAACCGCGCAATGATTCGCGCCGGAGTTGAAGGCGATCGGCAGGTCCGGCCGTCCCCCGCGGCAACGTCTGGCGCATCCTGAAGACGGGGCGTGCCCCCGCCACGAAAGGCACGCCCTGTACTGTTCCGGTTGGCTGGCAGCGGGATTGCAGGCAAGCCGTTCTGATGTTCTCTGCAGCCGGCGGCGGCCTGGTCGCAGCGGGTGTGAGATTATCGCATCCAACCCGGTGCGATCTGCCGCCACGGCAGCATCAGGCCGCATCCGCCGCCGCCGCTCGGGTGACAAGCTCCACCCCTGCGGTCATGGAGGCACCCTCGCTGCGGTCGATCCACACGACGCGAGCGGGAATCATCCCCCGACGTTGAGCAAGTCCTTCCGGACCGTCACTGATGCCGACATGCACGTGAACCAGCCGACCGGGCAGGATTGGTGACGACATCGGCAGTTTCAATCGCAGTCCCGAGGCGCTGACATCCTGTGTCTGCCCTCCCACGTATCGAGCTGAGGCCGGGTCAAAGACCTTCACGGGACGATTCTGTCGAATCCGCAAGCCGCGGCGGCGCTCGGCGCCGTCATGGGTCAGATCGATGCTTTCCGTCGCGATGCTCATGACGCCGCAACCTCTTTCTGGCGCCTGCCTCGGCAACCTTTGGACGTTATCGGAGCGATTTGCCTGGAACATTCGGAAAATTCAGGGAAATCATCCGGATTCCATCTTGCGTACTGAACCGGGAAATCCCCGGAATCCCGTCCGAACCACCAGCGCAGATCAGAACCGCAAACGGCTGCCCCCTCCCCCTTGCCCCCCGACGCCCGCACCTTATTCTTTTGCGCAATGGCCTATAACTTCACAGTCATCGAACGGAAATGGCAGCAATACTGGCTGGAACACAAGACGTTCCGCGCCTTGGAGCCGGAAGAGGCCGTCGGCATGCCCAAGGCGTATGTCCTTGACATGTTCCCCTATCCCAGCGGACAGGGACTCCACGTCGGCCATGTCGAAGGTTACACAGCCACAGACATCGTTGCTCGCTTCCTCCGAATGCGCGGCTACAATGTCCTCCACCCGATGG
>JAVQWE010000232.1:0-4997 GCA_033579175.1 Phycisphaerales bacterium
TCGGCCGCAGGGATGCATTCGGTGGTGGGGAGTGTCGGGGGCGCGGCCTTGGGGGCGCTGGTCGGTGGACTGACCTGCGGATTGCTGGGCGTGTGGATCGCGCAGTACGTCCACCCCGGAGACGAGGACGAATACTGGGCAAAACACTACAAATCCCGTCCCTACTACAACCCCATGTACGAATTTGAGCGGGATTACGAGCCGGCGTATGAGTTCGGTTATGAGATGCGTCACGACTACGGGGGACACAGCTTTGAAGAGGTCGAAGACAAAATCCGCGCTCAGTGGGAGCATTGGCGGCACGATTCCCGGCTCGACTGGCCGCTGGCCCGGGAAGCCGTGCTCGACGCCTGGAGGCGATACGACCAGATGAACGCCGAACACCAGGTGAAGCCCCAGACCTTCTGATCCCGACGTTCCCAACCCGGGAAGGCAACTCACCCTGCGGCGTGGCGGACGGTCTTGCCAAGGCCGACCCTGTCGGCCCACCAGACGTTCGGGAGAGTCCCCCTGAAATATCCGAGTGGCTGGCTCGAATCACCCGGTTGCAGGCGGCGTGCGCCGCCCCTGGTTTTTCAAGGAGTTGGCCATGTTCGGTGGCAGAATCATCAAATGGACCGTGCTGACGACCGGCGGCGCCCTGGTGGTCGGCGGGCTGGTGTTCGGGCGCGACCTGGTTTCGTACGTCACCACCTCCACGCGCACGATCCAGTCAACCGTTCGCGACAGCGTTCCGATCGAGTTTGAGCTGCGGCGCGCCCGGGACATGGTGGAAGACATCCTCCCCGAGATGCACGCGAACATCCGATTGATCGCGCAGCAGGAGGTGGAAATCGAGAACCTCCGCAACGATATCTCCCGGAGCGAAAAAGCCATTTCCGAGGAGCGCGCCCGACTGGCAAGCCTCCGCGAGGCACTCAACAAGCCGGCCGCCACCTTCACCCTCGGAGGGGTGGAGTATTCCCGCGATCAGGTGAAGGAAGAGCTGGCGCGCCGGCTGGAACTGTGTCAGGAGGCAGAAACGATCCTCGCCGGCAAGAAACGCTTGCTGGAAAACCGCACGAAGAGTCTGGCGGCGGCGGTGCAGGCGTTGAATCGCACCCGCCAGCAGAAGGAAGTGCTGGTGGCGCAGATTGCAGCGCTGGAAAGCCAGCATCGGCTGGTACAGGCCAGCAGCCAGGGCACCAGCATCCACGTGGACAACTCGAAGCTGGCGCAATCGCAAAAGCTCATCGACCAGATCCGTCAGCGGCTGGAAGTGGCCGAGCGCGTCCTGGCGCATGAGAGCCGGTTCGTCGAGCCTGTCCGGGTCGATGCCATCAACGAAATCGAGCTGAAGGCCAGGACCGATGAATTCCTGGCATCCTCCGTGCCACAGGGGCTGAGCCAGCGGTAACCGGCCGCTGGCTGGCGAGGCAAAGACCGCTGTGGTCGGCGCCTTTACGCCCTGTCGTGATGAAACCGGCTGCCGGGGACCGCTTCGGACGGTGATTCGTGTGCTGTTGCTGCGCATTCGACAAGCCGAAGTCGCACTGGCCGACGGAAGACTGGAGGAGGCGGCCGAGATCGCCGGGCTTCCGGAGGTGCGGGCTCACCGCCGGGGGCAGGATCTGATCTCGGCCGTGGCTCAAAGCCTGCTGGAACGGGCACGCCGGTGGCTGGCGATGGATCGTCCGGCAGAGGCGGTCATCGACGCCGACAACGCCATCCGCCTTGCCGGCAACCTTCCCACGGCCATTGAGTTGAAAGCCCGGGCGGCTGAGGTCATGCTCCAGCAACAGAATCGCCGCCGCAGAAGTGCTCAGGTGCTGGCCCGGGCACGGCTGGCGTTGCATCAGGGCCGGCTGGCCAGCGCCCGCGACATTGTTCAACGCGGGGAACTAAGCAGTACCGGACTGGCGACGATCATGGAAGACCTCAACGACCATCAGGATCGCCTCGCCACGTGTCTGGCCCGTGCTCAGGAGGCGCTGGCGCGGCAGCAGTATGATCCAGCCATTGACCAGCTCCTTGTCGCCGGCAGGCTCGATGCGTCCAACCCGCAGTTGACGGCCCTGCTCGATCAGTTGCATGGCGAACTGCTCGGGCAGATCAGGCAGGCGATTGATCAGGGCAGGCTGGATGTCGCGGGGATGCTCGAAGATCGGCTGGTGCGCATCGCGCGGGGCGCGATGGATTTTGAGCAGATCCGACAGCATCTCCGGGAGCTTCGTCAGGCGTGGGAAGCCATCGAACGCGGACAGCCGCGGCGCGCGGAAGAGGTGCTTCGACGGTTGGCCGCCGCTTTGCCCGAAGCACGTTGGATCGACCCGTGTATCCAGCAGCTCCAGCAAGCCGCCACCGCCTTGGAGGCGGTTCGTGCCAGTCCGATCAGCCTGCTTGCGGGAGCTCGGCCGGCGCTGGCTTCGGAAACCCTTGCTCCCCCCGTACCCGCCACCACACCTGCTGCCCGGGAGGCCTTGCCCACGCCTGTGCCGCCGTGGCGGCGGTCGGCAACCCCTGCGGGCAACCGCCTCCTGCTGCAGGTGGACGGCGCCGGCAGCTTTGTGTTGGTGCGCGACCCGGTGATCAGCATCGGTCCGATCAGTTCCTCCGGGCGAGTGCACATCGGATTGATCTGCGATACCAGCACCCCCACCTGCACCATCGAACGGGTGGAGGATGACTATTTTCTGCGTGCCGGCGGCGGGGTGATGGTCAATGACCGGCCCCTCGGCCCCCCCGCGCCACCCGTCGGCCGAGGACGGCACCTGACCGACGAACCTGCCGCAGCCGCCCGGGGCAGGCTTCTTGCCGGGGGAGATCGGATTGCCCTGTCCCCGCGCTGCCGGATGGTCTTCGGCTTGCCGGTTCCGGCCAGCACGACGGCCGTGGTAGACCTCACGGGGGCACGATATCCGCGGTCGGATGTCCGGCGAGTCCTGCTGATGGATCGCGACGTGGTCATCGGACCGGGCGGCGCGACGCACATCCGGTTGGATTCGCTCCCCGAGCCGATCGTGCTGCTGCAAAGACAGGCAGAGCTTTTTCTCCGGGGGGGCACGGGGTTGACGATGGGCGACGAGCCAATCGACGAAAACCGGCCGCTTCAGAGCGGCCTGCCCATCCGTGGGTCCGGCTTCGGGATGGTGATCACGCCGATCTGATCGCCTGCACCCGACCGGTGACATCGCGATTTCGGCCAGGAAGAGCATTGGAACCCCCTCTCGCCCCGGGGAAGCCGTTTTCATCAACCGGCCACAGGCGGCAGTGATCTGGCAGCCGGCGCAGTTGAGGGGCTGCCCGGCGAACGATCACTTGTTGGCCACGGCCAGGAACAGTGCCGGACCTTTGACGTTGCTTTCGGCCGGCAGGGGTTGAATCACCCCATCTTTGAAGCCGGCGGCCAGAAGGGTCGCGCGGAAATCCCCGGGATCAAAACCGAGCGAGACCTGCCCAAGCTGCCGGCGGAAGTCATCGCGATCGTGGGGCAGTAGATCGACCAGGATCGCGCGCCCCCCCGGCTGGAGGATGCGATGCATTTCCCTCAACGCCAGCGGTACATCCGCAACATACGTCAGCACCAGCAGCACCAGCACCGCCGAGCAGGAATCATCCTCCAGCGGCAAAGCGGCCAGTTCGCCACGACGAATCTCGACATTCGGCAGGTGTTCCAGACGTCGGCGCGCCGCCTTGAGCATCGCCGGCGAGTTATCCACCGCGATGACCTTCCGGACAAATGGGGCCACCATCTCGCTGACCCCCCCGCTGCCGCAGCCGAGGTCGGCAATCACGGTGTCCGGCGGCAGCAGAGCCAGCAGAGCCTTCATCGTGAAGGCATTGCCGTAGAGTTCACCGCGGATGCGATCCCATTCGGCCGCGGCGCCGGCGAAAAACGCCTGACTGTCGGTCTGCTTCTTTGCCAGCAGAGAATCCAGCCGGATCTGATCCTGTCCAGCGGTGGGCCAGGTTTCGGTCTGCTCGCGGGTAACCAACCAGAGTTTCCGTGCGGGAGCGGCCAGCTCGTCGAGTATCATGCGATACAGGTGAGTCGTTCCTTGCCGGCGGGATTTGACCCATTGCTGTTCCAGCAGCATTTTCAGGTGCCGGCTGACGGTGCTTTGCGGAAGCTGAATGATGTCGCACAATTCGTTGACGCCCAGTTCGTGGCGTTCAAGCAGTCGCAGGATGCGGATGCGGACCGGGTCGGAAAGCGATTCCATCCACGCCAGCAGACGGTCGGGGTTGGCGGCACGGGGAAGCATTCGTATATCCGGATTGTCGGATGGATTGGGAGAAGGGTCAAGCCAAATCAATCTGAGTCCGCCTCGATGCGTCCTCACGGGAGGGTGTTTTTCCATGCCAATTTGGCGGTCGAGAGGAAGCTGCGACCGGCAAAACCACCCATCTTGCCAAATCGACAGCGGCCCGTGGATGAGCCCGGCCGCCTCACTGGCACAAATCTTCGGTGGCGCGAACCTCTGGCCCGAAGCTTGCATATCAAGACTGCCGACTCGGGGTGGGCCTGATGTTATGCAACATCCTGGCCCGGAAACTATGCGGCATGCAGCGATTTTGCCCACGTGTCGGTCAGTGGCGTGTCTGAAACCGGGGGTGACCTCGGCCGGCAACACCGGAGAGAACGCAGATTCGGCACAGTGCCGAGCCTTTTCCTGCGTTACCAGGCCGCCGGGCTGAATCCGTGAATCTGCCACCGCCGGCAGCCCCGGAAATCCGGGACGAGGTGTATGTAGAAGAGTGAGCGGGTGTTGGAAATGAGCGTGCAGCACGTGACTTATCTGATCATCGGTGCCGGTCTGGCCGGCTCCGCCGCGGCACAAGCCATCCGTTTGCGCGATCCTGCCGGGTCGATCCTGTTGGTGGGTCAGGAGATCAACCGCCCCTACAACCGTCCGCCGCTCTGCAAGGATTATCTGTTGCGGAAGGTCGGTCGAACCTCGCTGACGACCCTTCCGCTGGGCTGGTATGCGGATAATCGGGTTGAGCTGGCCACGGGC
>JAVQWE010000233.1:0-4982 GCA_033579175.1 Phycisphaerales bacterium
AGACGCCCCACCGGCTCGGCGCGATCACCGGCGGCTTGTTGAAGACCTCTCAGCGCAGAAACGGTGCAATTACTTCGGCCACAAAGCGGCGCGAGGTGACGCCGAAGTGCCCCCCGTCGTTGCCCAGTTCTGCGAACTGTGGTTCGTAAGCGCGCTGGACCACCTTCTGCCGCAGTTCAGGTGCCAGGCTGGAAAGATCGAAGCCCCGGTTCCCCGCCGCCGTGGTCCGAACCCCGTCGTAGGTCCCGAAGGTACCGGTTCGCCATTGAAGGAAGGTAGTGTCGCGCTCGCTGTGGAAGACGATCAGCCGCTGATCAATCTTCGTTAGCCCCGGGGACAGATCAAACTGCGGGGAGAGCGAGGGATGCAGCAGGATCACCTGATCGACTGTCAGCCCCTCAGGGAGCCTTGCCAGCGCACCCATTGCCACGCCTGCCCCGGCCGAGTGCGCAACGATGGCGATCGGTCCGGAGGTTTGTTGCCCCGCGAGGACCTTGATTCGCGCCGCCAGTCGACGCTCGGCAGCATGGTGGATGGGCTTGGAGTTGAAATTCATTGCGAACAGAGGCCCCGGAAGTCCCCAACCGAAAGTTTCGATGCGACGGTGCACCCGGCCGTCCGTGAGGCCTCGACGAAGATCGGAATACCAGGGTCCATCTCCGTTCACGCCAGTGACCACCACGATGGTTCCCGCGCCTGCACCCGCGCTGCCTCCAGCGCATCCGCTGACCATCGGCAGCAGGCAGATCACCACGCACAGGAGAGTACGGATGCTCATCACGGAGCAATCGTGGTAGAATCTCCGAAGTCGTCAAGCGAATTGAGGATCCGATGACCGTTGATACCGAAGTGGAGAGCGTGCTGCCGGCTGTCGTTGATCTTCGGCATCGGTTGCACCGGATTCCCGAGCTGGCGTTTGAGGAGTTCAAGACGGCAGAGACTCTCCGGGCGGAGCTGAAATCACTGGGCATTCCGTTCATCGCCGGAGTGAGTGAGGCGCCGACCGCGACAATCGCGTGGCTGGGGGATCCCTCCCGACCTTGCATCGCGTTGCGAGCGGACATCGACGGGCTGCCGATCGTCGAACAGACGCAGTTGCCCTATGCCAGCACTCATCCCGGGAAGATGCACGCCTGCGGGCACGATGGTCACTCGGCGACGCTGATGGGGGTGGCGGCGGTCCTGCGAAGGATCGAAAAATCCCTTGCAGTCTGCGTGAAGCTGATCTGGCAACCTGCGGAGGAGTCCGGAGGCGGGGCGGAGGTGCTCTGTCGGGCGGGGGTGCTGGATGGTCGGATTGGTCCACGGGTTTCAGCGATTTTCGGGCTGCATGGCTGGCCGGGGCTGCCCGCAGGGGTCGTCAGCACGCGACCGGGTCCGTTGCTGGCCTCCACCGACACCTTCACCGCCACGTTCGTCGGGAGAGGATGCCACGGAGCTTTTCCCCACCTCGGACGGGACCCGATCGTTACCGCCTGTGAAGCGGTTCTGAATCTGCAGGCGTTTGTCAGCCGGGAAGTGGACCCGACCGACTCGGTGGTGGTCACCGTCGGGAAGATCATCGGAGGCACCGCTACCAACATCATCCCGGATCGAGTTACGATCGAAGGCACGATGCGCGCCCTGACCGGCGATACCCGCGCGGCCTTGCGCGCGGGGGTGCAGCGACGCTGCGCAGGGGTGGCCGCGGCCCATGACTGCGAGCTTCACTTCATCCTCGAGCCGGGGTACCCCAGCACGGTGAACGATCCGGTGCAGGCGGCGTATGTCGAGCGGGTGGCGCGTCAGACACTGGGCAGCGACCGTTACCTGCCGGCGGCGCGACCGGTCATGGGAGGGGAGGATTTCGCTTATTACCTGGAGAAAGTGCCCGGAGCTTTCTTTCTGGTCGGAACCATTCCCCCGGGGCAGAAATCGTATCCCTCGCTTCATAATGATCGTTACGACTTCACCGATGCAGCTTTGGCGGTGGGCATGCGAATGTTCCTCGGACTGGTGACGGAGTGGAAACCGTCGTAAATCCGTTCCTGGCGCGGGGGCTGGGAGTTGGGGGGAACCCTGCTACGTGGACTGGCCAAACCTTCCGGCGCGTAGTGCCGCGACGGTCAGTGGTGGGGCGCCGGCGATGGGGGGCGGGAGACTCAGGCGGGCAAGGGGCGAGGCTCGGCGGGCTTATGTCAACAAATTCCTACGAAAAATTTCAATTTCCGCGTCGTAAGTCCTTGTTCTGCAATGGCTTACAAAGTCCTAACAGGAAGGCCTCAGACGCGTTAAAAACCGAGGGGTAATACCCAGACACCTCGGCGGGGCAAAATCGATCTGGGGGCTTCCTGATGCAACGGCGGGCAAATCCGTCGGAGCTAACCGATCCGGTCAATGAGCGAGAGAACCTTCCCCGCTGCCGGATCAACGACCGCAAACGAAGGCAACTGCATCCGACGCCAGATGTCAAACGGCTTGCCGGCGCCCAACCGGGAAAGATACAACGCCAGAACGGTTCCGTGGGTGACCACCCCCGGGGTGTCCTCCCCCGATTCCGCAAGGATCGAATCCACCGCGTCGCTGAATCGCTTGAGGCATTGATCGGCTGTCTCCTTGCCAAGAACCAGTTCCCCGGGCTTTCGGAAGAACAGTTCGATGTAGGAGATGAAGTCGGCTGACCGCATGTGAGGCACGTTGCTGCGGTCGTGTTCGTGCAGGCGGTCGCGTGGCGCCACGGGGACGCGGAGTCGGTCGGCCAGGATTCGGGCGGTTTCCGACGCCTTGGTCTCGCGGCTGTGGAAGATTCGTCCGATGCCTGATCCAGCCAGTGCTTCGGCCAGTCGGGTGGCGTCGGTGCGCCCCTGCTCGGACAGGGGCCACAGCTCCGGCGGGTCCGAAGGATTCACGATCGGCCGCGCGTGTTTGATCAGGACGAGTCTCATCGCAGTAGTCGTTCAACCGGTTCGGGCCCATGCTTCAGGCCGCCTGCTCCTGCTGACGGAGCATCTGGCGAACCGCTTCGATCACCGCATCCAAGGGCACCAGCGTTGCTTCCGGGTCGGTGCGTTTCTTGATCTCGACTTTTCCGTCTTTCAGTCCGCGGTCTCCGACGTTGATGCGCACTGGAAACCCGATCAGATCGGCATCGGCAAACTTGAAGCCCGGGCGCGCATCGCGATCGTCGAGAAGGGTGTCGATGCCAGCAGCGTTGAGCTGTTGATACAACCGGTCGGCTGCGTCCTTCACCGGGCCTTCGTATCTGATGGGGGTGATGACGCAGGAATAGGGCGCGATGGCCGCCGGCCAGATGATGCCGCGCTCATCATTCAGGTTCTCGACAGCAGCGATGAGGATGCGTCCGATGCCAATGCCATAGCAGCCCATGATGAAGGGGCGTTTTTCCCCTTTTTCGTCGAGGAAGCCTGCTTCCATCGGCACGCTCCAGACCGTGCCGAGTTTGAAGACGTGGCCGATCTCGATGCCCTTGCTGGCCTTGAGGATTCCGCCGTCGTTTCGCGGGGATGGATCACCGTCGATTGCATTGCGGATGTCTGCGATCGCGACCTTGTTTGGGTCGGCCAGTTGCGGGCCGCATTCCCGGAACCAGTTGAAGTATTTGACATGGTAATCGATCTCATTGGCGCCGGTGACCCAGAACCCCCCCTGGGCGGCATCGGGGTCAATGATCATGACCGTATCGCTGCGTCGGATGGCTTCATCGGGTCCGACAAAACCGATCGCCCAGTTCCGCCGAAGTTCCGGGGAATCCTCCATGGACAGCGAAGGGACCTTGAAATGCCTCAGCGCATGTTGCTTGAGCTTGGCTTCGTTGACTTCATGGTCGCCTCGCACGACGGCAACGACATACGCCGGCCTTGACAGGTTCCCCCCGTCTCCCGGGCCGGCTTGTGCCCAGGAGGTGGAGAAAACCAGCGTCTTGAGCATGTGTCGGGGCCTGGTCTTAAGGAATTCCGCCACGCCATCAATGCCCGGCAGACCGGGGGTGTGGACTTTCTCGAGTTCTCCGACCGGGGGGCCGGTCAGATCACTCTTCCGTGCACCGGTTTCACACTTTTCGACGTTGGCGGCGTAATTGCCCTTGTCGCTGGTGAGGATGGTATCCTCACCGGCCGAACAGGGAGCCATGAACTCGTGGCTGGCACTGCCTCCGATCGGTCCGGATTCGGCCTCAACGACCACAAAAGGAATTCCGCATCGCCGGAAAATCCGTTCATACGCCTGATAGAATTCCTGGTAGGTTTTGTCCAGAGATTCTGGAATGGCGTCGAAGCTGTAGGCGTCTTTCATGAGGAATTCGCGCACGCGCAGCAACCCGAAGCGCGGTCGGAATTCATCCCGGAACTTGGTCTGGATCTGATAAATCCGAAGCGGGAGCTGCCTGTGGCTGGAAACATACGCCTGGACCATTTCGATCGAGCATTCCTCATGCGTCGGGGCCAGGACACTTTCGCGCCCGTGGCGATCTTTGAGTCGGAAAAGATTCGGGCCGTACAGCTTGTCTCTTCCGGTCCGTTGCCAAAGCTCCAGAGGATGCAGCGCCGGCATGAGGACCTCGGCGCAGCCGATCGCGTCCATTTCTTCCCGCACGATCCGGGTGGCCTTTTGCAGGGCGCGCAATCCCAAGGGGAGGAAGTCATAGACCCCCGACTGCAACTGCCGGATGAGTCCGGCGCGAATCATCAACTGGTGGCTGATGATCTGCGCGTCGGCCGGAGTCTCTTTCTGGGTTGGGATCAGGGTCTGGGTCCAGCGCATGGGTGGGGATTCCTCAGTAATGGGAGTTTTCGCTCGTCCAAGGGACGGAAGGGAGAGGTTACGGCGGTCGAGGCTTTCGTCAAACGCCCGGGCCGGCAGGTACGGGCATCTTGCCCATCTTGCCGCGCAAGATTTGCCGGGTGACCGTTCTGGCGCACAATACCCGATGCTTGAGTAGTCGTACCAGGAGTTTGCTGAAGTGGCGTCTGTAACCAGACCAGCCA
>JAVQWE010000234.1:0-4971 GCA_033579175.1 Phycisphaerales bacterium
CCAACACCCCGGGCAACCCCTTGGCTCTGCAAATCAAGAACCGGATTCGCAACCAGAACGAGACGGCGGCGCTGACGTTCAACACCACACCGATCACGCAGTTCGACAACAGTCAGGAGATCATCACCGACAAGGCCGCAACAACACTCGCGGCGGCGCTGCGGCTGCAGGTGACTCGTTGAAGCAGTATCGGCCGATGCTGTCCGGCACCGGGGGCAGCCTCGACGATCCGGTGGAACCGCGCAAGGAAGCAGGAAACAGCGGCACTGGCGGCAATTTGTCGCCAGTGCTTTGCTTCTGGACCTTGTGAAATCCTTCACGGCTTGCTTGCAAAGCCTCATCGGCACCCCTAGACTCCGCCCCTCGGAGCGGACATGAGTGTGCTTGCTGCCGCCAGTGAAGTCGCCTGGACCGCCGGATCGCCCCTCCGGGGATTCGTAATCGTTCTTCTGTGCGCCTTGGCGGCGATCGGCACAGTCTGGGCGTTACCGGGCAGACGAGACCCCGGCTGGCGAGTGTTCGGCGGGACACTGCTGTTGGTTGCCGGTGGCATTCTGGCTGCGTTGCTCACGCGTTGGGCACTGGCCTCATCCGGGCAGAAGCCCGGGCTTTCCTACGTCTATTTCTGGGTATTCGCGGCCGTGGCGCTGGCTGGCTCTGTGAGGGTGATCACACATCCCAAGCCGGTGTACTCGGCGCTCTATTTCGTCCTGACGACCGTAGCAACCGCCGGACTGTTCCTGCTGATGTGGGCGGAATTCATGGCCGCGGCGCTGGTGCTGATTTACGCCGGCGCCATCGTGGTTACGTACGTGTTCGTGATCATGCTGGCTGCCGAAGCCAGCGGCAGTGATGGCGGCAGCGGGGCTTCGGCGGGGTTGCCGGACCATGACGCCTGCGCTCGCGCACCCCGCCTGGCGCCGATCGTCGGATTTCTTACTCTGGGGCTGCTGCTGTTCCTGATCTTCGAGAGACCCCCGGCGGCGCTGTCGAAGAACCCGTGGGGAACGGCTTCGGACGGCATTGCCACCGGTCACACCCAGCAGCTTGGGGTGTTCCTGTTTCGGTATCACTTCGTCAACATTCAGTTGGCCGGACTGCTGCTGACGCTGGCGATGATCGGCGCGATCATGATCGCGCGCAAGCGGATCGTGCAATCGGAAAGCTCCTCGCGTCAGGTGGCGTTGGCTGAGTCCCCTTACGACGTGGAAATCCCGGTTGTGCTCGGTCCGCCGCCGAAGATTGAGGACAATCCCCACACCATTCCGGTGGTGGGCACCATGAATCCCAGGCAAAAGGCGTATCCGGAGAACTGATGAGCCAGGTTCAGGGTGACAGAGCCTCCCGACATCTGAGGGCGAAGGGCGCCCGGGTTTTCCCGGCCGCGCCGCTCGATTGTCAGCTTGCTATACTGCGATGACCAGCACACTCGATCAGGTTGGGCTCCAGCATTATCTGGCGGTTGGCGCGATCATGTTCGCGATCGGACTGATCGGGTTCATCAGCCGGCGGAACCTGATCCTGATGTTTCTGTGTACCGAGCTGATGTTTCAGGGGGTGGTGATCAACCTGGTGGCGTTCGGGGGGTTTGTCGGCTTTTTTGCCGGGCTTGCTTTCACGATTTTCGTGGTGGTGCTTGCGGGGGCTGTGGCGAGTCTGGCCGTGGGTCTGATCGTGCTGTTGTTCCGCCACAAGGCGACGCTGGACGCGGACGCCTGGCGGGAGTTGAGAGGGTAGCTGTGATGATCCGCCTGTCTGCGAGGTGGAGGGAAGGAACGCCGGTCCCACCGGCCGGATGAACCAGGATGTCGGAGCTTTGGACAGTCCAACACAGCTACCTGATCCCGCTGCTGCCGTTGATCGGCGCAGCCATTGCGGGGTTCTTCGGCGCCCGCTGGCTGCGGGGCGGTTCGCACTGGCCGATCTGGCTGGGAGTGGGTGCCAGTGCCGTTTTGTCGATTGTGCTGCTGCTGCAGACCGTGGCGCTGCTGGGGCAGGGGTCGCATGCAGGCACCGACCCGGCGCATCCACCTCTGGGAGCGGCAAACCCGAGCGTTTCCGCACCGGTCAAGCTGTTCACTTGGATTGCCGCCGGCGACCCTTCGAAAGCAGGCACGAATCAATACTTCGTCGCCGACGCAGCGTTCTTTTTTGATCCTCTGACCGTGACGATGCTGTGCGTCGTCTGCGGCATCGGCTTTCTCATCTGCGTTTTCGCCGCCGGCTACATGCGCGGCGAGGAGGGGTATTGGCGGTTCTTCGCTTACCTCGGGCTGTTCATCTTCATGATGTGCTGCCTGGTGATGGGGGACAACCTCATCATGCTCTACTTGGGGTGGGAGGGGGTGGGGCTATGTTCCTACCTTCTGATCGGCTACTACTACCAGAAGCCGTCGGCACGGGATGCGGCCAAAAAGGCGTTCCTGGTGAACCGGATCGGGGACTTTGGCTTCGGTGTGGGCATCATGCTCGCGTTCGCGGCGTTTGGAACCGTAAGTTATTTCGGCGCAGATGGTTACGGTGGAACGAACGGTCTCTTAGAGGCGGCGGCACACCCGGAGACGCTCAGCGAATTTCAAAGACAGGTTCTCTGGTGGCTGCCGTTTCTGCTGATGCTGGGGGCGTTCGGGAAATCGGCTCAATTTCCGCTGTACGTGTGGTTGCCGGATGCCATGGAAGGCCCGACACCCGTCAGCGCCCTGATCCACGCTGCCACCATGGTGACGGCGGGGGTGTACATGATCGCCCGTTGCGGGACGCTGTTCGTTGGGAACGACGCGGCGTTGATGACGGTGGCGTTCATCGGGTCCTTCACGGCTTTGCTGGCCGCGTCTATTGCCCTCCGCCAGTTCGACTTGAAGAAGGTATTTGCCTATTCCACTATAAGCCAATTGGGGTTTATGTTTGTGGGAGTGGGGGTCTTAGCCCCGGTCGCCGGCGTGTTTCACTTGGTGACGCACGCGTTCTTCAAGGCACTGCTGTTCTTGAGCAGCGGGGTGGTGATGCACGCGATGCTGGGGCATCTGGACATGCGGCAGATGTCCGGGCTGAAGGCCGTCCTGCCAAAGACCCGCTGGCTCATGCTTATTGGCTGCCTGGCGCTGGCCGGGGTCGTGCCTTTTGCCGGATTCTGGAGCAAGGACGAGATCGTCGCCGCGGCGTGGCATGCCTCACCGCTGCTGGGAGCCGTCATGCTGCTGACGGCCCTTTTGACGGCTTATTACACCTTCCGACTCTATTTTCGGGTCTTTGAGGGTCCTCGGGTAGTCCCGGATACGCCCCATCCGGACCATCACGGCAGTCACGAACATGGCGACTCTTCCGGCGGTGCTGGCTCAGGGCACGGCGGCCACCATTCGCACGAGCCTGCCATCATGATCCTGCCGCTGGTGTTTCTGGCGATAGGTTCGGTGATCGCGGGTGTCGTCTTATGGCAAGGGCACCGCCTGGGACATTTCCTGGGGCACAGCCCGTCGTTCGTCACGGCTGGGGAGCTGGCGACAGCCACCTTTAATCCCAAGGCCGCCGACGAACATCACTTGGTCAACCCCTTGGGGTTTGGCCTGCATGACACGCGGCCGGCCGAGCTTCAGCAGGCCGAGCAACGATCGCATTACGTGTTCATGTTGCTCAGCACCGTGATCGCATTGGCCGGCATCGCAGTGGCGTACACGCTTCATCTTCGGGATCGTCCGAAAGCGGATCGGCTGGCGCTACGGCTTTCGGGGATTGCCCGGGCGATCGAGAACAAATACTGGGTGGATGAGCTGTATCAGGCATCGATCGTTGAACCCCTGCGTCGGCTGGGTCAGGCGTTTTATGCGATGGATCGGTTCGTGGTGGACGGTCTGGTCTGGCTTGCAGGGTTTATCCCGCAGCTTGGCGGGTTCATCCTGAAGCTGACGACACAGCGAGGTTACCTGCAGGGATATGCCCTCAGCATGGTCCTGGGAGTGGCGGTAATCCTGTTCGTGGTGTTTCTCTAGTGCCGCCGTTGAGTCGGCCGTTCAATGGGAACCGGGCCGTGGCGTCCCGGAAGCGGTGGAATGAAGGACAACTACTCACTGCTGCTGCTGTTGCTGATCCCGATGTTCGGGGCGGCTGTCGGCGCTTTCATGCCGTCACGACATGCGGCCCGGTGCTGGGCGCTGGCCGTCTCGATCGTGACGCTGATGCTGGGCATTGGCCTGGCGGCACAGATGAAGCCCTTCACGGCCCCTGCGGTTGATCCGGCAGTGCGCAACGCGATCGAACAGACGGTGACGCTCCAATGGGGAGCGGACACCAGGGAAAGGTCCAATCCGTTTGCCATCGAAAGGATTGGTTTCACTTTTCATCTGGGGATGGACACGATCAGCCTCTGGCTGGTGCTGCTGACGGTTTTCCTGCAGCCGCTGGTCATTCTGGCAAGCTGGGAGTCGATCTCCGAGCGGGCGACGGAGTATTACGCCTGGATGTCGCTGCTGCTGGCGGCGATGGTGGGGGTGTTCATCGCGCGTGACCTGCTGCTGTTCTACATCTTTTTCGAGCTGACGCTCGTGCCGATGTTCTTCATCATCGGCATCTGGGGTGGCCCGGAGCGGCGTTACGCCGCGGGGAAGTTCTTCCTCTACACGTTCGCAGGGGGTGTGTTTACGCTCGCGGCGGTGCTGTATCTGGGCATGAGCGCTGGAACGTTCGACATGGTGCGGGTGATTCAGCATGCCCAGCACGGGTTGAGCCACTCCGAACGTTTCTGGGTGCTGATGGCCATGCTCGCCGGGTTCGCCATCAAGGTGCCGCTGTTCCCGGTGCACACGTGGCTTCCACTGGCCCACACCGAGGCGCCGACGGCAGGAAGCGTGATTCTCGCCGGCGTGCTGCTGAAACTGGGAACCTACGGCGTGATGCGACTGGCAATTCCTGTCGGATTGGTCGGCGTGGACTGGTCGCACACGTTGTTCACCTGCCGCGAATACCTGTTGTTCGGCG
>JAVQWE010000235.1:0-4962 GCA_033579175.1 Phycisphaerales bacterium
TACCGCAGAAAGCGGAAATTGCAAGGCTGCATGGCTCATCGCTACGGGTGCAGCGCGGCAGCCGGGTCTGCATTGCGAATGATCCGGACATCATCCACCTGGCGCGCCCGGCGAACGAGACTTTCGAAGCGCGGTCCGAGGTCATGCCCTTCTGAAGAACCGCACCTGGCGCCGTCTGTCGCTTCCTCGCAGTCGGCGCGGCGGGGCCAGGCTTCCCGGAACGCAGATTTCCCTTGACCCCGCGCGGCAAGATGTTAGTATCCACAAACATCTCTCACAAAGGAGCCTGACATGACCGTGCACTCGGCTTTGTCGCGACGGGGGGGCGTGCTTCTGGCCACGCTGCTGCTGGCGGTTGCCCTGGGCGGGTGCCTGAAATTCCCGCTGGGAGATCCGGAGACCAGCCGTGTGGATCCTTCGTTCAATGGCGTCTGGTTCAAGCGCGGTGAAGCAGGAGAGGTTGTGCTGTGGTCGGTGCAGCCGTTCGACTCCCGCTGCTACCTGATCATCAATTACACAGCGCGTCCCGACGGCGGCGGGGGATGGGAGCGAGGGGGATTTTCCGTCAGCAAGGGCTGGCTCAGCCAGATCAAAGGCAGGACCTTCCTCACGATGCAGGCAATGACCAACGCGCCCGCCGATGCACCGTATGTGGTTGCTCTGATCGAGCGCGAGGGTGAGACCATCGTGGCCCGGGGTATCAAACCGGATTTCGTCAAGGAAAATGCGGTTGAGTCCGCAGACGCATTCGCGCGACTCGTGGAAGCCAACGTGGACAACCCCGCGATGTATCTCGATCCGGACCGGTACGAGAAAACCGGGGATGCCGACGCCGAGACGGTGCAGACAATTCTGCGGGCGTTTCACTGAAAAACCTGTTGTCTATGGTCCGCCGGGCGGATAGACTTCGCTCAGGAAGAAGGGGCCTCTTGCGCGCGGGGGTTTCGCGCGACTCAGGTGCTCCAGATGAGCGACGTACCGTCCGCCCCCCAGCCGACCCGCGCGGCCGACACCGCCGAGCTGACCACAGAGCTGTATCAGCAGTTGCTCGCCATGGCGCGGGCGCGGATGAGTGGTGAACGGACGGCTCACACCCTCCAGCCGACCGCCTTGGTCAATGAAGCCTACCTGAGGCTCCAGAAGGAAGGGCGATTTGACCTGACCAACCGCCCGCTTTTCTTTCACGCGGCGGCGGAGGCGATGCGCCGAATCCTGATTGAGCACGCGAGGTCGCGTCAACGCCAGAAGAGGGGGGGTGGCGCAAAGGCGATCCCCATCAACCTGATTGACCTTGCGGCAGATGATGACACCGGCACAATTCTGATCCTTGATGATGCGATTTGTCGCCTCAAAGAGCAGGCGCCGCAGCAGGCGGAAGTCGTGCGCCTCCGCTTTTATGCCGGCCTGAGCGTGCAGGAAACCGCTGAGGCGATGGGTGTCTCGGAGGTTACTGTGAAACGCGCCTGGCGCTTCGCCAGAGCGTGGCTTTGGAGGCATATGAAAGATACCGAGTTGCCTGGAAACACTCCCGATGTCGGGGCGTCTTCCGGTGGTTGAGCGGAGAATCGAGTCGGCCAGGAACGGTTCGTCACATGGCGATCGGCTCGCCCTTGGCAGAAAACCATGTCCAGCAGCCGCACAGACCGGGCCGCAGAGCTGTTCGAAAAGGCCGTCGAGCTGCCCACCGACCAGCGGGAGCAATTCCTTCGCGAGGCCTGCGGGGAAGACTCAGCCTTGCGCCAGGAGCTCGACGCGCTTCTTGCTGCCGATGCGGACGCCGGGCCGTTCCTGTCCGATCCCCAGTTTAACGCCGGCGACGCGGCCGATCGATTGTCGGGCGCCGAGCGGGTGGGCAGCCGCGTCGGTCCTTACAAGTTGCTTGAGTTGATCGGGGAAGGGGGGTTCGGGCGTGTGTTCCTGGCCGAGCAGGATCATCCCATCAAGCGTCGGGTGGCACTGAAAATCGTGAAGCTGGGCATGGATACCCGGCAGGTCATCGCCCGCTTCGAGGCCGAGCGGCAGGCACTGGCGATGATGAACCATCCCAACATCGCGCGCGTCCTCGACGCCGGAGCGACCGAGTTTTCCAGCGGCGGCATGGGGGGCGGCCGGCCGTACTTCGTGATGGAACTGGTCCGAGGCGTGCCGATCACCAGGTATTGCCTGCAGCACCGACTGAAGCTGCGCGATCGCCTGCGACTGTTCGTGCCGGTGTGTCAGGCAGTTCAGCACGCCCACCAGAAGGGCATCATCCACAGGGATTTGAAGCCCTCCAACGTACTTGTGACGCTGATCGACGGTCAACCCGTTCCCAAGGTGATCGACTTTGGCATCGCCAAGGCGACCAGTCATCCGCTGACCGACCGCACCCTGCACACGGAATTCCATGCCTTGATGGGTACGCCGGTCTACATGAGCCCCGAGCAGGCGGCGATGGGAGCGGACGACGTTGATACGCGCAGCGACATCTATTCGCTGGGCGTGCTGCTCTACGAGCTTCTCACGGGCACCACTCCTTTTGATCCCAGATCATTTCAGAGTGCGACTTATGCCGAAGTGGAGCGGATGATCCGCGAAGTGGAGCCTCCCAAGCCCAGCACCCGCGTCTGGAGCATGAGGGACAATGCGGGCTACCTCGAGCTTCCGGCAGACGCAGGCGAATTGCGATCGACGTTGCGCGGTGAGCTGGATTGGATCGTGATGAAGTGCCTGGAGAAGCCCCGGAGTCGACGGTATGACTCCGCCAGCGCGCTGGCGGCGGATATCGAGGCGTATCTTGAAGGCAAACCCGTGCTGGCGGCGCCTCCCTCCCGACTGTATCAGGCGCGCAAGTTCCTGCAGCGGCACGCTTTAGTGATGGGATCGGTGGCGCTGGTCGTGGCGGCGTTGGCGGTGGGGCTGGCGACTTCTTTGATGGCGGTGCAGCGGCTGCGAATCGAGCGCCAGCATGTGCTTGCCCAGAAGGTTGAAGCCGACCGGCAACGCGCCGAGGCACAGATCGCCCGCGAGACCGCCACGGCCGTCAATGAATTTCTCAATGAAATGCTGGCCTCAGCGAGCCCGGAAATCTCGCCATCCGGCAAACCCATGAGCGTGGAGGAACTGTTGCGTCAGGCTGCCGAGCAGATCGGGGATCGTTTTGCCGATCGGCCGATGGTGGAAGCCGGAATCCGCGACACGATCGGACGCGCCTTCTGGTCATTGACCTATCCGGAGCTTGCCGCTCGTCAATTGAAGGCCGCTCAGGAACTTCGAGAGGCTGCCGGGATGGGTCGTCATCCGGATTTTCTTGCAAGCCGGGCACTGCTGGCCACGGCGCTCCACGCGGCAGGAGAATTCTCCCGGTCGCGCCAGATGTTCCAGGAAGTCGTGGACGATTCCGAACGACTTCTGGAGGCGGACCATGCGAATGTCGTGCCAGCGGTGGACGTGCTGGCGCGTTCTGCCCATTACATCGCCGTTCAGCCTGAGCGCCTGGAGCATCTGTTCCGAAAGGCCTGGGAACGACGAGCCGAACTGCTCGGGCAGGATCATCCCGACACGCTTCGATGCAGGGCCAAGCTCGCGTTGTACACCTACAACGTAGGCCGACCGGCCGAGAGTGAGGCGATTTACACGGAAACACTGGCGCGTATGGAGCGCGTTCTGGGTGCCGAGCATCGAGATACCCTTCAGGCGCGCAACCAACTGTCAAGACTCTTGCGTCTGACCGGACGCATCGACCAGTCGCTTGCGATGCTTCTTTCCGTGGCTCAGCGGGCAGAGGCACGCTATGGCTTTGACCACTGGCTGTCGCTGACAGCCTGGCGCGACTACCGCCGGGCGCTTGCGGAAGTCGGTCGCCGTGCCGAAGCACTGGAAATCGAAAAGCGCCGATATGCGGCGTTGCGGTCGCTCCACGGCGACGACTCGATGATTGTCGTCCATTCGCTGGCAGACCAGATCGAGCTGCATCGAGGCCTCGGAAACCTTCCCGAAGCCCTGACTCTCAGCCGCCAGAGCTTTGACCGACTCGTCCGAATTCAGGGGCCCAATCACACACAAACACTCTTTGCCGAACTCGTGCTCGCCGAGCATCTGCTGGAGAATGGGCAGGCGAGTGACGCACTGAGGCATTTTGAGCGGGCACTCCCGGAGCTTGAGCGGGTCGTCCCACCCGTGTTCTCGCGCCTGTTGTCGTCCCGTGCCCTCCACGCCGAAGCATTACGGCAGACCGGTCAACCCGCCGAAGCTCGACGGGTTGCTCATGAAGTGCTGAGTCTGATCGATGCTTCCTGGGCTGGTGCAAACCGTGAAAACCGGGTGATGATGAGCCGTTGTGCGCAGAGGCTGGCCCTGACCCTCGCTCACATGGACGGCCCCGCGGTGGCCGAGCCCGTCCTGCGCTTGGCGTTGGAGCGCCGGGAGCAGATGCGGCTGAAACCCGATGAAGGAACGCGGCGGCTGCTGGGCTACCTCGCCGAGGCGTGTGAAGCTTCCGGTGACCGAGAGCAAGCCGCAGTGCTGCGGGCACGCCAGGCGAGCATCGCTCCTGATACCACCCCGGGAATGGCTCGATCCGGTACGATGCCGGCAACTCGCGCAAGTTCAGAAGAGACAGAAGGTTACGGAGATTGAGGTCGAGTCATGCTCCGACTTGAAATCCGGTCCGACCGGCTTCTGTTGTGACTTGCCTGAGCGGAAGACGCGATGGCTGGCGTAGGATTGAAGCATGGTGCTTTCCGTACGTGTTGGCCTGGTGGGACATTGTCGCCCTGACGCTTCTTACCTGATTCAGGTGCTTCGATCAGTGGGGGTCTTGGAGCCGGTGCGCATCAATGACGACAACACCCTTTCGGACTTTTTGACCGAGGGGCCAGCAGTGCTGCTGGTTAACCGTGTGTTGGATGGCGATTTTGAGGATTCCGATGGGGTCGGGCTGATTGCGCGGGTTCGGCGGAAGCACCCTTCGGTGGTGTGCTT
>JAVQWE010000236.1:0-4958 GCA_033579175.1 Phycisphaerales bacterium
CATTCTCATATTCCGCCAGATCCCAGAATTGCAGCAATTGCCGCGACCGCTCGGTGATTGCCTGCTCCTGCCGGCGGTAAAAGGGGGTTCGCAGCAACGTTGCGCGCAGCGAGTGCCGGCCGCGAAGGTGACAGGCAATCCGGACGTTATCCAGAACACTTAAATCCGGAAACAGTCGGATATTCTGGAAGGTCCGGCTGAGCCCGGCGGCGGCAATCTGATACGGCCGCAGGCCGATCAAGGGAACCCCATCGAGAACGATGCGCCCGGATTGCGGCACGTACACGCCTGTCAGCAGGTTGAAGACCGTCGTCTTCCCCGCCCCGTTCGGCCCGATCAGCCCGTACAACGCCCCGCGCGGAATCTTCATGGTGAAATTCTGCACAGCTTTCAACCCGCCGAAGCTGATGCTGATGTCCTCCACATCCAACAGGACATCAGAAGCTGCCGGGACCTGCGGAGTCTGCTGGGCGGTTGGCATCATGTGCTTCCGCCTCCGTTCCGATGAGGTTGCCGTGTGTGGCCGGACTTGGTTCCGTCGGCAGCTTTGCCCCCGAAGAAATCCCAGACTTCGCGGATCCCGAACAGCCCCTGCGGACGGAAAATCATCAGAAGAATCAACACCAGAGCAAACGTGGGCATGCGATAGGCCAGCAGCCCGTAGTCTGTCAGCCCCAGCAGAAGGGCGTTGATCACGGTAATGATGATCGCCGCGAGGATGGCACCGCTGATCGACCCCAGCCCGCCCAGTACCACCATGATGACGATCTCAAAACTGCGGAGGAAGCCCGCGTCGATCGGTCGCAACGTCGTGCCCGGCTGATGGGCATACAGCGCGCCGGCGATTCCGGCGAAAAAGGCCGCAAACATGAACGCGCGCACTTTCAGCTTCGTCACGTTCACTCCCATGGCCTCCGCGGCGATTTCATCTTCCCGAATGCTGATCATCGCCCGCCCGTAACTGCTCATTTTCAGCCGGAAGGAAAACAGAACCGCCGCCCCGACGAACAGGTAGGCCCAGAAAAGGTTCGTGACCTTCGGGATGTCCGTGAACCCCAACGCACCTCCGACGGCCGGCGGCAACAGCAGGCCCGGCTCGGAGGAGCTGAAGCCGATCCATGGCCGGCTTTGCATCTGCTCGTAGGAGAGCGCCTGGGGATTCGTCTGCTGCAGGAGCACCCGCAGGATTTCGCCAAACCCGAGCGTGACAATCGCCAGGTAGTCTCCCCGCAGCCGCAGCGACGGCAATCCCACCAGCCAGCCAGCCCCCGCCGCCACCAGCCCTCCCACCAGTGCCGCTCCCAGCAGAATCCACTGCCTGGGCCCGATCAGACGTATTGTTTCCAGGGCCAGCCGCGATTGTTCCGGGTCGGGAGGGGTGTAAGTGGTCTTCCAGATCGCAAGCGACAGGTAATAGCTGATCCAGGCCGCCGTGTAGCCCCCAACCGCCATAAAGGCGGCATGGCCGATCGAAAACTGCCCCGTGAAGCCGTTCACGATGTTCAACGAGACCGCTGCCACGATCGCCACCGCACAATCCAGGAGTACGCGTTCGGTGTAGTCGCCGAACATCGGACCGATGAAATGGACCGCCAATGCGAAGACGACCACCAGCATCGGCGCAAACAGCGACGCCGGTGAGAGCGCGCTCTCGCGCTCCCCGGCCGTTCGAAGGGGTTCTTCAAATGTCGTGCTGTGCCGATTGTGATCCACTTCCACCAGCGCCCTGTGGGCTTGTATACCGCAAACGCGCCCGCGGGATTCGATTTCTGCCCCGTCGGTCTCGACATCCTTGCCGTTGAGCGGAGCAGGATCAGACCTTCTCTCTTACGGTTGATCCAAAGATGCCCGTCGGCTTCACCAGCAACACCAGAATCAACAGCAGAAATACGAAGACGTCAGTGTAGGCCGACGCATTATCCCAGCCCGCCTGCTGGCCGGCATACACACCGAACTGCTCGATGAACGCAATCAGGTACCCTCCCACTGTGGCACCACGGATATTGCCGATCCCGCCGACCACTGCCGCCACAAACGCCTTCAGCCCCAGCAGCACCCAGGTGGCATGGGCCGGCTGCTGCACCTGCTGATACCGCAAGGCGTACAGGAACCCCGCCGCCGCAGCGAGCATTGTGCCGGTCACGAACGTGAAGCTGACCACCCGGTTCACCGGAACCCCCATCAGCGCCGCCGTCTCCATGTTGAAGCTGACCGCCCGCATGGCCGTGCCGATGCGCGTGCGGTAGACCAGCAGTTGCAACGCCACCATCAGCGCCGCGGCGGTGCCGATGATGATCAGGTCCAGTCGGGTCAATCGAACGGGCTTCTCCAGCGGACCGTAAGGGGTGTGGCTGACGAACTTATGTTCCACCACGGGGCGATCAACAAAGAGTGCCGGCATCGCCGCCGGCATGGCCCCGAAAGGCAACCGAAGTGGGGGGTGTGTGGCTTCCCGCACCAGCTCAAAACGGGCATTGCGTGTCTGAGCCCGTCCGATGGGCGACTCGATCGGCAGGTCTGCACCGGCTTCATATTCACCCGGTGCGGCTGTCAGCCGTCGGGAGGTTCCGGCGGTGCCGGCAGGCGCCCCCTTGTCGAAGATTCTCACCACATAGGTGCGGCCGCTTTCAATCCGGATCGGGCTGGCGAGTCGAACCGTTCTGGGATCATCACCGCGTTCGATGACATCTCCGCGCGCCACCACCCGCTCTGCAGGAATGATCGTGAACTGGAGCTGGCCCGTGTTCTGAAGGAACAGGGAGACACCAATCGCAGTAATCAGCGCATTGAGCCGCGGGGCCTTGCGGATGGGCTTGTATGCCAGCCGTTCGATCAGGAACCCGACAGCCCCGCAGATCAGCATGGAGAGCACCAGCACGACGCCCCCGGCCCACCAGGGTGGTGGCTGCTCCGTAATCCCCAGAAATGGCAGGAGAAAGACACCCAGAGTGACGCTCAGCCACGCGCCAAGTACCACCACGTCGCTGTGAGCAAAATTGATCAGCTTCAGTACGCCGTACACCATGGTGTAGCCGAGCGCGATCAGCGCATAGAGGCTTCCCAGGGTGACAGCGTTAATGAGCGTCTGCAGAAAATCGGCCATTGGCGAAGTCGCGAGCTGATCAATGCCACCCGCGGAAGGCACGCCCCGGCCCGGTGCCGGTCGCGGGAGGCACATCGCGACGTGCGGTCATTTCTTTTCCGGCTCGATCCTTTCCGCCAGAGTCAGCTTGCCGTTTTTTACCTGCACCACGACGGCGGCTTTGATGACATCGCGATTCTCGTCAAAGTTGATCGTACCGGTGACTCCCTTGAAGTCGCGCGTGGCCGCAATCGCGTCGCGAATGGCGCGCCCATCGAGCGACGGGGCGCGGGCAATGGCGTCAAACAGAACCCCCGCCGCATCATACGCCAATGCTGCCAGCGCATCCGGCTGTGCGCCGAATTCGTCGGCGTACTTCTGAGCGAATTCCACCATCGCAGGTTCGTCAGGCGCCGCATGATTCGTGAAATAACAACCCTCGACGGCTTCACCGCCGATTTCGATGAGCTTGGCCGAATCCCAGCCGTCGCCACCCAGCAGCGGTACGCGAATCCCCAGCCGACGGGCCTGGATCGCGATGTTCGAAGCATCCGTGTAATACCCCGGGACATAAATGACGTCTGGATTCGCCGCCCGGATCGATGTGAGCCGGGCGCTGAAATCCTGTTCCCCGCCGTTGTAGCTCTGGCGGATCACGATCTGCGCTCCCATGGACCTGGCGTATTTCTCGAAAAAGTCCGCCAGACCCACCGAATATGCCTGAGCCTGATCCTGCAGAATCGCGATGCGCCTGGCACCCAGCTTCCCCGTGGCGAATTTGGCGGCCGCGTAGCCCTGAAAATCATCCAGAAAACACACCCGGAAGATCATGTTGCCGACCTGAGTCACCCGGGGATTCGTGCTGCTGGGGGTGATCATCGGCACCCCGTTCTGCTGGCAGATCGGTGCCCCGGCCAGCGACAGCGAACTGGCCACTTCCCCCAGCACAGCCACGACCTTATCTGCGGTGACCAGCCGGGTGACCACCGACCCGGCCTCGCGGGCATCCCCTTTTGTGTCGTATTCGATGATCCGGATCCGCCGCCCCTTGATGCCCCCGGCAGCGTTAACCTCGCTGGCCCGCAGCTTGATTCCGTTACTGGTCGATTGGCCAAAGGTTGCTTCCGAGCCGGTCAGCGAACCGTAATGGCCGATCAGTATCTCTTCGCCCGCTGCCATCGGGGCCAGCACCGCCGTCAGAAAGCTCCCGAGCAGCCCGATCAGAATCTTTCGCATGTGAGTTCTCCGAAATGACGGACTGGGGACGAATGCGGGCGAATCTATCTCCGCCCGGCGATCGCTGCAAGCCGATCCGTCCATGGGATCAGACCCCAATCCAGCTTGCCCGTTAGCCCCCCTGCACGGCGCCGGTAGCAGCGCTGTCGCCCGGCGGGGTGCCCCCAATCGGGCCCGGTTGGCACTTTATGGGTCCAGGGGCATCATCCGGGTGATTCCCGATGCCGTCCGCCCGGCGTCGGAACCCCGATGGCCGGCCTCGGCTTGCGGTCGGACGCCATGATCTCTGTCCCCGCCCCAGTCGAGCCCGATTCGCCGAGGTCGGCGGCGGGGGGATATCGCGCGAAAAACCGGCTTCCGCGGCTCGGAGCCACGATCCGATTGCACGGCCGGCGGGCGCGATTCCACTGAGCATTGCGGGCGAGCAAGATCATTTCCTGGATCGCGATGCCTTCGGGAAGGGTCTTCCTGTCATGCGGACGACTGACACCGGTCCGGCGATTCGCTAGAATCCGCTGGACCGGTGGTTGCGGGCATTTGAAGGTGGCGTCAACCCTCAGGAACGGCGCCGCGCGGGTTTCCGTCTTCCTTCCGCCGCCGACCGGACGGGGCAAGACGGCCGGTAATCCGGCGGGAGGGG
>JAVQWE010000237.1:0-4933 GCA_033579175.1 Phycisphaerales bacterium
AGTCATCGCCAGTCCGACCCGGCGGTCGGGCCTTGAAGCGCGGTGAGGAAAAGACGGTGCCGATCACGCAAATGGTGCGGCTTCCCTAAGGGGGCTGCCCAGGACCGGCGGACACGGGGTAGGTAGTCGGGCAGATTTTCACGAGGGTTGCGTCGCGGGGGGCGGCTCGACGATGGTAATCTGGGTAATTTGATCAAGAATGATCTGCGGCCAGCCTTTTTTGGCCTCTTCCCTTCCGCCGTAGGGCTTGATCGTGCCCTCCAGACGCACTTTTGCCCCCGAGAGAGCCTTGGCCACGTCTCCCCCGAAAGCTTCGTCGAACTCTTTGCGCTTGCGCTCGAAGATGACGGCAATCAGCTTGCTTTCCTGGGTGTTTTTGAACTCGATGTTCAGCACTTTTCCCGAGCGGCTCCAAGCGGCCCGCTGAATCTCGCCCGTCACGATCACGTGGCGGTTCATGTGCTGGTCGATGGCCGCTTTGTCGGAGGCATCGATCACCACGTGCCCGGCCGGTGGGTCGTCGGCGAAGCCGGAAACCGCCACTAGGAAAATTCCCAGCACAAGCCACTCGTAGGGGGAATGATGGGCCATCGTGCAACCTCCGCCGAATGAAGGTATGTTCTGCCCGCCCGGGACGCAACGCCCAAAGGGTATTCGCGGCGCGGCGGGGATGGAATGAAGCTGGTTTCACGACTCATCCTGGCAATCATGCTGATTCTGGCGGCGGGGATCCTGATCCTCGGTCCGAAGCCCGACGAAAACGTTCCCCCCGGCCGAATCGTGGTGGACTACTGGGAGAAGTGGAGCGGCATCGAAGGCGCCCAGATGCAGCAGATCGTCGATTGGTTCAATGAAACCGTCGGCCGCGAAAAGAACATCTTCGTGCGATACCTCGCCATCGCTCAGGTCGATCGCAAGACCCTCACTGCCACGGCGGCCGGGGTGCCGCCCGACATCGCCGGGCTGTGGCAGCGTGATCTGGTGTCGATGGCATCCCGCAATGCCCTGACGCCGCTGGATGAGTTTGCCCGGGAACACGGCATCGACCAGTCGGCTTACAAGCCCGTGTTCTGGAAGATGTGCAGCCACGACGGTCGGCTCTACAGCCTGGTGAGCACACCGGCGACGATGGCGCTGCACTTTAACCGTCGCGCGATGCTGCAGTCGGCTGATCAATTGCGTGCGGCGGGGGTCGACCCTTTCCAAGCGCCGCGCTCGATTGCCGAATTTGACCGTTGGGCCGAAGCCCTGGACTTACGGGACGAGCGCGGCAACATCCGCCGGGCCGGTTATGTTCCCATGGAGCCGGGCTGGTATATCAGTTTGACCCCGTATTGGTTCGGCGGAAGGTTGTGGGACCCGGCGCGCGGCGAGTTTTACTTCACCGATCCCCGAACGATTCAGGCGTTTGAATGGATTCAGAGTTACCCCCGGCGACTGGGCAAAGCGGCGCTAGCCGATTTCTCCAGCGCGGCCGGAGGATTCGGCACACCCAACAGCCCGTTCATCGCGGGAACCGTCGGGGGGGTGCTTCAGGGTCCGTGGATGGGGAATTACACGTTTAACCTGCGGCCGGCGATGTCGGAATGGGTGGTTCCGAAGTCGATTGAGCTGTTCCTTCCCCGCGCCGCCCGGCAGTTCAACTACGAATGGGCCGTCGAAGCGTTTCCTTCGGTCGACCCGGTGTCCCTGCCGGATGTGACCTTCGCCGACGCCGACCTGCTGATGATCCCACAGGGTGCGCGGCATCCGCGGCAGGCCTTTGAGTTCATCGCGTTCCTCCAGCGACAGGACGTGATGGAACGCCTCAACTCCTTGCACTGCAAACCCTCTCCCCTGAGCCGCGTGAGCGACGACTTCATCCGCCGACATCCCAACCCCTATATCGCCGTGCACGAACGGTTGGCGCGCAGTTCGAACGCCTGGCCGCAGATCGCCTCACCGATCCAGGCGGAGATCGGGGCCGAGCTGGAACTCGCGGTTCAGCAGGTCTACCTGCTGGAAAAGACCCCGGCTCAGGCATTGGCAGAGCTGACGGACCGGGCACGTGGCAAATACCAGCGGTTTGTGGAGCGCCAGTCGCTTCGCGGCCGGATGGCGCCCCGCGCCGTCACGGCCGTGGGAGGGCAGCCATGACCTCCCGGGATCGCGCGCAACTTATGAAGGGACTCGCATTTACGTCGCCGTGGCTGATCGGATTCCTCGGGCTGACGATCATCCCCTGTGCGTTATCGTTGTATTACAGCTTCTGCGACTATTCGGTGTTGGAGCCACCGGTCTGGATCGGACTGGAGAACTACCGCGAGCTGCTGATCGATCCCGAGTTCTACCGCACGCTGCGGAATACGGCCTATTACGCCTTGCTGACGATCCCCGCCGGGCTGATGGTGTCGCTGGGGCTGGCTCTCCTGCTGAACGCCCCGATCAAAGGTCAGGCAATTTACCGCACCGTAATTTTCCTGCCGTCGCTGGTGCCCGCGGTGGCCACGGCCATGGTGTGGATGTGGCTTTTCAATGCGCGGCTGGGGCTGATCAACACGGCTCTGCGGACGATCGGGCTTGAAACGGAGTTACGATTCACGCTTGTCAACCGGATTCTGGAAGCCCTGAACATCGCGCCCCTGCGCCCGCTGCCGTTTCCCCCCGCCTGGCTGTCCGACCCTCGCACGGCGATGCTGGCGCTGGCCCTGATGAGCCTCTGGGGGGTCGGTCATACGGTGGTGATCTACCTTGCCGGGCTGCAGGATATCCCGCGCGACCTGTATGAGGCAGCGGAGATCGACGGGGCCGGACCGGTTCGTCGCCTGTTCAACGTGACGCTGCCGATGCTTTCGCCGGTGATTTTCTTCAACCTGGTGATGGCGATCATCGGCACGCTGCAGGTTTTCGCGATTCCGTTCATCATGACCGGCGGCGGGCCGTTACGCGCCACCTACCTGTACACGCAATACCTTTACGAAAAGGCGTTCATGTACCAGCAGATGGGCTACGCCAGTGCCATGGCCTGGATTCAGTTGCTGATCATTCTGGCGCTGACGGGGATTGCCTTCGGTACGAGCCGGCGATGGGTGCATTATCAGGGGCGTTGATGCACAGATGAAAGATCGAAGACTGAACCTGCTGCTGGTGCATCTGGCGTTGCTGCTGATCAGCGCCGGATTTGCGCTCCCCTTCCTGTGGATGGTTTCCACGAGCCTGAAGCCGCTGGACGCCGTCGCCCCCACAACCCTCGAAGGCCATTCATCGCTTTCGCTGATTCCCGACCCCGTCGTCTGGACGAACTACCTGGACGTCATCCACAACCGCAGGATGGACTTTCCGCTGTACACCCGCAACACGCTTCTGATCGCGGTTCTGGCGGTGATCGGCAACACGCTTACCAGCGCCCTGTGCGCCTACGGCTTTGCGAAAATCCGCTTCAAGGGGCGGGGACTGCTGTTTGCCGTCATGCTGGCAACGATGATGATCCCGTTCCCTGTCGTCATGGTGTCGATCTTTTCGATTTTCCGTTGGATCGGCGACCACACCCCCCTGCAGATGCTGGGCACGTTCCGGCCGTTGTGGCTTCCGGCATGGTTCGGCAGCGCTTTCTCAATCTTTCTGTTGCGACAGTTCTTTTTGACGCTGCCGGATGAGCTGTGTGAGGCCGCGCGCATCGACGGGTGCAGCGAGGCGGGCATTTTCTTCCGGATCATGTTGCCCTTGGCCCGGCCGGCGCTGGCGGTGGTGGCCCTGTTTACCTTCATGGGGGTCTGGAATGATTTTCTGGGTCCGCTGGTGTACCTGCAGCGTCCGGAACAGTTTACTCTTGCGCTGGGGCTGCACACCTTTCAATCGCAGCATGGTGGCACGCAGTGGAACCTGCTGATGGCCGCCAGCGTGCTGGTGATTCTGCCGGTGATCGTGCTGTTTTTCCTCACCCAACGGACGTTCATTCAGGGCATTGCCACCACCGGAATGAAGGGCTGAGCGGTAGCCGAACTCCGCCGCCCGTGTTACAACCCGTGCATGACCGCATCGCTCCGGGCGCTGTTGGCGGGAGTCATCGACTATGCCGGCCTGTTCCCACCGGCCGCGCTGCCGCTGGATGCCGCCATCGGCAAATACGCGCGGTACCTCAAAAGCGACGATCGCTGGATGCTCGCCCGGTTCATCTGCCCCACAACCCGGCTGCCGGAACTGCTGCCGTACCTGAATCAGCTGTTCGGCGACGAGCCGGGGGTTTCAATCGCCGCCCTCGGCCGCGGGGGAAAAGATGGCTGGGACCTTGTGGCCAACCTCGAGTCCGACTTGCAGGAGGTAAGCCGCTTCCGGTCCGTCGCGGGACCGAAAGCGGTGGTTGATGTGCTGGAAATGCGCCTGCCGGCGGATGCCTTGAGCTCGGGCGAGATTCTCGATCAGGTGGCGGGTCGGGCCGCCGATCACAACCTCCGGGTGTTCCTGGAGGTGCCGATGACTCCGGGGCTCGACCAGAGCGTGGCCTCCGTGGCCGGAAATCTTGCGGCCCGGCAGGCAGGCTTCAAGCTGCGGACGGGCGGGACCGAGCCGGCGGCGTTTCCGCCCAGTCAGACCATTGCGCGTACGCTTGTAGCCTGTCGCGATGCCCGCTGCGCGCTGAAGTTCACCGCAGGCCTGCACCACCCGATCCGGCAGTATCATGACTCGGTGGGAACCCGGATGCACGGGTTTTTGAACGTCCTGGTTGCCGCCGTGCTGGCTTGTACCCACAACATGGACCTGCACGGGGTGACGGAAGTGCTGGAGTGCGAATCCGCCGCCGATTTCGCTTTCGACGAGCACGCGCTTCGCTGGAAGACGCTTTGCGCCTCCCGGCACCGGATTGAACAGGTGCGTGAGCAGGTTGTTTCCTTCGGCTCCTGCAGCTTCGATGAGCCTCGAGAGGACCTGCGGTCGCTCGGCTGGCTGTAAGGCC
>JAVQWE010000238.1:0-4925 GCA_033579175.1 Phycisphaerales bacterium
GAGATTAAGCGGATTCGCGACGCCGCCGGCGCGCCCTACCTTCGATTCCACCGGCATTTTGGGCACCGCTTCGTGTTGGCGGGGGAAAAACCCTGCGTGCCGGGGGCTTGAAGGTGCCGGAATCTTCCCGACGCACCGCAGCACGCCCCATCCGGGGAGGATCATAGGATGGGAATCAGCACGGGCAGGTGTTTCGAGGCCGATCGCGGACCCGACGGCGCCGTCGTGCGGTTGCGAAGTTCGTCACTGGTCATCCGGCGGATTTCGGCGGCCATGTCAACCAGGTGCTTGCGATACAGATCAGGCAGCGGGGGATCAATCGTCTCGGAATGGTTGATCAGCTCTTCGGCTTTGGCCAGCTCGCGCAACTGATACAATCGATCGGCTTCGCGTTTGATCTCTGAGCCCACGGTCTGGACGTTGCCGGGAAATTCGGCAATCGCCTCCGAAGCAAAACGCATGGCGTCGGCGAACGCTCCGGCTCGAAGGTAGGCGCGCAACAGGGCGGCGGTCATCTTTTCCACACCCACCTGAGAACCGGTGGCCTTGTAATCGTCCCGAGCCATCCGGAGATACGTGATGGCCTGCTCGGCCTGCGGAGGATCGTAACTCATCAATGCCTGCCCGATGTTCTCGCGGACTTCGGCCAGTTGATTCAGGTCCCGTCGGGCAACCAGCTTGGCCTGCAGGGCCAGAAGCACTTCAATCCGGCGATCGCGGTCGCGGTTGCTGTCCCCGGAAAACTCGGCCGCCAGCGCAAAAAGAGCCTCAGGGGGGGTTGTGTCCTTGGGCATGATCGCAGCGATGGCATTCCACGCGGCCGACTGAACGGTGGGATCGGGGTCTTCCAGTCGGCGACGCAGGGCCTGGATATCGGCGGCGCGACCGATGCTGCCCAGCGCCTGCGCAGCGGCCAGACGCACCAGCGACGGCTGCGAATCGGCCAGCATCGGCGCCACCGCGTCGGCGAGGTCTTCATTGCGGAACTCCGCCAGCGCGCGGATGGCGTTGCGGCGCACCAGCGGCGTCTGCCCCGAGCCAAGCAGACGGGTAAGGTCGGCGATCAACTCCGGTTGCCGCAGCGGCACCATGGCGTCAACAACCGCTTCGCGCAGGGATTCGGCACCGGGTCCGCCCGTGCGGGCGAGTGCGGCCCGCAAGGCGGCGGTGGTCCGCGCCAGCAGGGACGGATCGCCCTCGCTGCGCAACCTGGGACCCAGGTCGCGCAGCGCCAGCGCCGCCGATTGCGCCACAGACAGGTCTCCGTCGCCCAACAGCGTCAGCAAGGGTCCGACCGCCTCCAGATTCTGCATGGGTGCAATCGCGCGAGTCAGGGCCGTCTTGACGTCGGGGTTGCGCTCCACCGCAAGCTGCCGCAGGATCGACTCAAACGCCGGCGTGTAGTTCAAGGCTCCCAGGGCATTGGCCACGCTCAGCCGTACGTTGTCATCCACGTCGCTGACCATGGCCCGCAGCCGTTCCTGCACGGCCTCGGGGATGATCGCCGCCGATGCCTTGTCCTCTCGCACGATCATCGCCGCCACGGAGCGCTCAATCGGCTCGGGACTGTTGAGCATGTCCAGAAGCTGTTCGCTGCGCCGATCCGGGGGCAACGCCCGATACATCAGGCTGATCCGCTCCCGATACGCCGCCGCCGCCCGGTCATACTGAAGCTTCAACTCATCCAGCCGTGCGGCCTTGCTGGCCTGCAAGGCGGCGCGGAAATCGGCGTCGGGGAGCGATCGGGTGGACTCCCACCAGGCCAGCCAGCGCCCGACGTCGCTGCCGTGGGAAGCGATGCCGGTCAGGGTTCGCAGCGCTTCCATTGCCGAAGCGCGGATCTCGGCGCTGGAATCGGGGGAGGCCAGCAGCTCCATCAGTCGCTCGGCCGAGCGTTTCTCGGGGATATAGCCCAAGGCCTCAATGGCGGCCCGACGGGAAGGCTCTCCGCTGAGGCTCTCCGTGCGGGCGATCAAACGGTTGAGAATGACCGGATCGTCCCGAAAGCGGGCCAGGGCGCGGGCGGCAGGCCGAGCCAGATCGATGGATACATCGGGCTGAATCAGCACGAACAGCGGATCAATGAACTGCGGATCCACCAAACCCTGCTCGGCGATGGCGCTGGCGGCGGCAAATTGAGCGGGCTGGTTGGAGCGCTCCTGAAGGGCCTGCAACAGCGCCTGCCGGTCGGCAGGCGTGTTCCGCTGCGCCAACTGACGTGCCGCTTCCACCCGCGCAGCCCGGGGAATTTCGCGGCTGCCATCGAGCAGAGTGGCTCTCCAGACGCCTTGATCTCCCTCGACCTGCGCAAAGGCCAGCGCCACGACGCCCAGCGCCGCCCACGTCGCGATGATCGCTCTGGCCTTCATGGGTTCGACTTGCGTGAAACTAACCGTTTTTTCCCCAGTGGCAAGCGAAACTCGTGCCGCCGGCGCCGCGTTTGCCCTCAGCATCCGGGGCGTGCCGCTCCACCCCGTCGGATCGCCCGGCCCATCCCTGATTTCTCGCTTGAAATGTACGGGACGCGGCGCATAGATTAGCGGAAACCGGTCGCCGGCACACGGGTGGCACCCCCGGCGCATTGACCCATCCACGGCGGACATGGAGCCTATCAACGACTGGAACGACGCCGAACGTCGCGTGGAACGCGCAGCCCGCCTCTTTGAGCAGCGGAAGCTCGACGAGGCACTGGAAGAACTTCAGATTGCGGTCGAAATCAATCCCTTTAACGCCGGCTGGCTCTGCCACATGGCCATCACGCTCGAGGAACTCGGCCGATTTGAACAGGCGATTGCGGCCTACCGGCAGGCGCTGGACCTGGAACCATCAGACCTGACGATCCAGCACCGGCTGGGGGTGGCACTGCAGCGGGCCGGCAGGCTGCGCCAAGCCATCGAAGTCTTCGATCACATTGAGCGAAGCCAGCCGGACTTTGAGCCGGCGTATTGCCATCGCCTGGCCTGTTACTGCGAGCTGGGTGATCACGATTCGGCCGAACAGATGTTCTACATGGGCCGACTGGTAAAGGAGCACTGCCCCGCCTGCTATTTCCACATGGGCTGCAGCCTGGCGGCGCGTCGGGATTGGGACCGGGCCATCTACTGCTGGCGGAGAACGCTGGACCTGCAGCCGGCTCATCCCATGGTTCACCAGCGGCTGGCCCATGCCTACTGGCGCCGTGGGGAACTGGAACGGGCCCGACGGCACCTGGCGGCCCGTTGGCGGCACGCACCTCGCGATTATCCGGTGCTGATGGACCTCTGTCGGCTGCTGATCGAAATGGGACGGGTGGAAGAGGCAGGCGAGCGGCTGGAGGCGCTTCCCCCCGCCGCTGCCGAAAACAGTCCCCACGTGCAGTTTGCAACCGGCCTGTGGCATCTGGCGCGAGGGAATCCGGGGGAATCCGCGCTCGCCTTCTCCCGAGCGCTTCAGCTTGACCCGACGTTTCCCCGTGCTCATCTTCACCTTGGGCAGATTCACCTGTTGCGCGGGGAGAACATTGAAGCCAAGACGCACCTGCGTTCGGAGCTGATGCTCCGCCCGGACGACGTGGATACCCTCCGCGATCTTTCCAACCTGCTGATCGACATCGGAGAAACCCGATCGGCCATCACCTGCCTGCGGCGCATCATCGCCATCAACCCGGACGATCTGGCCGCCTGGCAGAATCTTGGGGTGGCGCACTTTTTACGAAGTCAGCACGAGGCCGGCATCAGTGCCTGCCGACGGCTTCTCACGATCGCACCCGGATATCTGCCCGGCATATACAACCTGGCCATGGCGCTGGGGGAATTGCAGAGATTCGACGAGGCGCTTGCCGTGTTGCGCAGCGCTCCCACCGTTTACCAGCATGACCTTGCTGACCTGGCGCTGCGCCTGCGCGTGCTGCGGCTGAAAAGCCGCTTCATCGGAATGATCCGCCACGTCTTCCGCCGGGCAAGGGGCTGATCGACCTGTGCTGCTGCAGCGCGCCGACCCGGTCTTGCTCGCACTCCGACTGCGACGAAGATGCAGGCATGGAGAATCTTCTAGGTGCTCTGCTGATTTTCGGATTGAGGATCATTGACGTATCGATTGGAACGGTTCGAACGATGTTCACCGTCCGGGGCAACCGGATCGTGGCCGGACTCCTGGGGGTGATCGAATCGGGGGTGTTCATCTTTGCGATTTCGCGGGTGCTCAGCGAGGCCGGACGCGACCCGCTGAGAATGGCGGGGTATGCCCTCGGCTTCGCCACCGGCACGGTGCTGGGGATTACCATCGAGAAGTGGATTGCCAGCGGAACCATCCTGGTTCGGGTGATCAGCCCGAAACATGTAATCCGCCTTCGCGCCAGCCTGCTGAACGAGGGGTTCGGCGTCACGGCCGTCCGCGGGGAGGGTCGGGAGGGCGAAGTGGTGATCCTTTTTATCGTTGCGCCCCGCCGTCGGGGAAAGCAGGTCCTGACGACGATCAACGAAATCGACCCCGATGCATTCGTGACGATCGAGCCGATCTCCCACGCCACCGGCGGATTCATGCCGCATCATGTCGATCCGTCGTCGGTGAAGAAGTGAGTTGCCTGATCAGCCGAATGCCTTCCTATGCCGATCGTGCCGATCGAATCTCTGGACGACCCGCGAGTCGCGGCATACTGCAACCTCAAGGATCGCGAACTGGCCGCCCGGCACGGCAGGTTCATTGCTGAGGGCGAATTCATCGTCCGGCGGCTAATTCGAAGCACGTTTCCGGTGGAATCGGTGCTGTGCACGCGGCGTCGGGCGGATGAGATTTCAGCCATCGTGCCGCCAGAACTGCCGCTGTATGTGGCAGACCATCAGCTGATCAACCGCCTGATCGGCTTTCGCTTTCACACGGGCGTGCTGGCATGCGGGCTGCGCCCTCCGCCGCGCTCCTGGCAGCAGGTCATTGCGCCGGAAGGACCC
>JAVQWE010000239.1:0-4889 GCA_033579175.1 Phycisphaerales bacterium
CGGCAACGAGCCGGGTTATGATCGATCTGTCGTTCCTGTTCTTCAGCCAGCTTGACGGATGAGCAAACCTGCGGGACGGCTTCTGGTGGTGGGATCGGCCGCGTGCCGCGCGCACGTGAAGCCGGCGTTGGCGCGCGTGCCCTTTGAAATCGCGACCGCCGACGATCCTTACTCGGCCGCCCTGGAGCTTTGCCGTCGGCCCCTGGCCTATCGTGCCGTGGTCCTGTGCCTGAACAGCATCTATCGCGAGGAACTGGGCCTGATCAGCATGCTTCGCGAGCATCTGACGCACATTGATGTCTTTCTGGCGCAGACCGACGGGAGACAGGCCGCCACCGTCGAGGCGATGCGTCGTGGCGCTGCCGGACTGCTTGGAGAGGACGGACTTCACCGTTTCACCGACCTTGATCCGGCAGAGGCCGACGTCCAGCCCGCCGAGGTCGAGCCCGCCGAGGGCAGGTCCGGGCACGATGTCGCCCGCTCCGCGGCCGATTCCGCACCCGCTGACGGGCCGGTGCTCACCCCCGAAGAGCTTCGCGCGCTCCTGCAGGAACAGCCGGCGATGCCGCCCGGGGGCGACCGCGAGGATTGAACATGCCCGCACGCGATCGCATCCTCCTCATCGGCGACCGGGAAGAGCAGGTGCAGAACGCCCTTCGATCCGCAGCTCCCTCGGCCGAAGTGTGCTGCGTTCCCGGAGTTTTCCACGGCATTCATGAGTTATCTCGCGCCAGTTACGGCACAGTCCTGTTGCCGGCCGAGCCGATCGAACGACGTCCGGAACCGGCCGTCCGGACCCTGCGGGAACTGATCGGCCAAGGCAGGCTGATTCTGTTCGGTCATCCCACGCTCGAGCCTCTCAGCCGCAAAATGCTGGAGTTTGGCGTGGATGATTATCTGGTGACCCCGGCCAGCGTGGCGGAGATTCAGCAGGTCCTCGGCGAGGCGCCGCTGAGGGTCGTACGCGCCGAAAGCGCCGGCGAAGAAGCGGATGGGACTACTCCCGCACTGGCCGGGCCGGTGGATCGGGTGGCATCATTGCTGGGTCTGCCGCTGGCAGAAATCCTTCTGGAATCGCTGCAAAGTGCCCCGCATGCGGCGTTTTCCTCCGCAATCGCGGCGATCGACGCGCGAATCGGCCCGACGATGCGTCTGATGCAGTTGTCGCCCTCGGTCGCGCCCCCGGCGCCCCCGGAGGGAATGACCACCCTGTCCCACCCCGTCTGGCTGGAAAAAGTGGAAAAATCGGTCCTGCACCTGACGATTCCGCGCGACGATGATCAGACAACCGCCCGGCATTTTCTGGCGCAACTGGCTCACCTGGCCGGTAGGTTGCTGGTTTTGCAGGAACAGTTTGCCGGATTGAAGCATCTGTCCATCACGGATTAGCTCACCGGACTCTACAACGGGCGTTACTTCAAACAATATCTGCGCAAGGCCTGCCAGCGGGCCATCGAGAAGCTCAGCCTGGTCACGCTGCTTCTGTTCGACATCGACAATTTCAAGAAGTAAAACGATGAATACGGCCATGCGCTGGGGGATGAAATCCTGCGCCAGACTGCCGCTTTGATGAAGCGGTGCTGCCGGCAGCAGGATCAGGTCTTCCGCATCGCCGGAGACGAGTTTGCCGTCGTGTTCCTCGAAAGCGAAATGCGCCAGCCAAAGGAAAAGCCTGCCGGGGGAACCACCACGCGCGTGCCCGCAAGCGTCCGGGCTGTGCTGGAACGCTTCCGCAGAAGCATCTCCAGCCCGGAATTTGCCATGCTGGGGTCCGGAGGAAAGGGCACGCTCACGATCAGCGGCGGCATGGCGATCTTCCCCCACCACGCCCGCACGCCGGAAGAGCTGGTCGAGGCGGCGGATCAGGCACTGATGTTCTTCGCAAAAAAGAGCGGAAAAAACAGCATTTACCTCGTCGGCGGAGACGAATCCGGCGAATAGGGAATTGCCCCGAGCCCTCCCCCCCGCTCCCGTCAGCCGGCTTAAGATTTCAGTGGAAGTCCTGCCAGCTTCTGATACAGCAGCGCAGCCGTTCGCATTCCGGCGTGGAAGCACTCCAGGTCAAACTTCTCATTGGGGGAGTGAACCCTGTCGTCGGGCAGACCAAAGCCCACCAGCAGCGAATCCAGCCCGAGGGTATCCTTGAGCATTGCAACGACAGGTATCGTCCCCCCACTTCGGGTGAAAACGGGGGCGATTCCAAATCCGCCGGTCACTGCCTCGGCAGCCAGCCTCACGGCCGGGGTGTCTAGGGGGATGACCACCGGCTTGGCCACGTGATCTTCCAGCGTGAACGATACCCGAACCCCTCGTGGCGCGCGACTGCGCATGACCGCGCGGAATGCCGATTGCACCTTTCGGGGGTCCTGATTCGGCACCAGTCGCATGGAGACCTTAGCGGATGCCCAGGCACCGATGACGGTCTTGGCTCCCGGCCCCTGATAACCGCCGGCAAGACCGTTGATGTCGCAGGTCGGACGTGCCCACAAGCGCTCCAAGGTGCTGTAGCCCGTTTCTCCAGAAAGATCGGACTCGCCCAGGCCGATTGCGGCCGCCCATTCCGCATCGTTGTGCGGCAGGCGCTGCCATTGCTCGCGTTCTGCGGGGGAAAGCGGCGCGACATCGTCGTAGAAGCCGGGAATGTTCACGGTGCCGTCCGGGTTGTGCAGTGAGGCCAGCAGATCCACCAGAACGTTGGCCGGGTTGCGGATCGCGCCACCATAACCGCCGGAATGCAGGTCGTGGCTTGGACCTTCGACGCGGACTTCCTCATACACCAGTCCGCGCAGCCCGTAGCAGATCGCGGGGATTCCCCGTTGCAGCAGGCCGGTGTCGCTGATGATGCAGATGTCCGATTTCAACAGGTCGCGATTTGTCCGGACGAAATTCTCGAGGTTCTCGCTACCGACCTCTTCCTCGCCTTCGATCAAGCAGATCAGGTTGACCGGCACGCCGCCGTGGGCCTGCCAGGCGGCCAACGCCTCGACGTGGCACCACACCTGCCCCTTATCGTCGACGGCGCCGCGGGCAAAGATGGCGTTGTAACCGCTTTCATCCCGGCGCACCTCGGGCTCGAACGGGGGGGAGAGCCACAGTTCCAGTGGGTCCGGTGGTTGTACATCGTAGTGACCGTATAACAGCACCGTCGGGCGTCCGGGAAGGTGCCGATTGCGCGCCACCACCGCCGGATGCCCCCCGGTCGGCATCACTTGCGCCTCCAGACCCACGGCCCTGAACCGCCCCGCCAGCCAGTCGGCACATTCTCGCATCTGCCCGGCGCAGGCAGGGTCCGTGCTGATCGAGGGGATGCGGAGGAACTCCTTCAGCCCCTCCAGTGCCTTTTCCTGCTGCTGGTCGATCGTGGCTAACACCTTTGTGATCATCCCGACTGTTGTAACTGCGCGCCTGCCCCGCGGGTAGCGGCCGGAGAACTTCTTTCAGACGCCCCTTGCAGGAACCGCCGTCGGCAACCTACAACAGACGCCGCATGCTCACGGTGGTCATCAGGTTCGGAGATGGCTCGATCAGCACGGATACGGATGAGAAAAACCTCATCCGAGCGATGCGCGATCCCCAGGCGCTGTTCTGGCTCGACATGAGCAAACCCACCGATGAGGAACTCTATCTGCTCGACGAGGTCTTCGGTTTCCATCCCCTGGCCATCGAGGACAGCATCCAGTATTCCCAGCGGCCGAAAGTGGAATCGTATCGTCACACCGGTGAGGCCAATGCTGAGCCGTACTTCTACATGGTGATTCACGGCCCGGACCTGGAGACCTTCCGGGAAAACCTCCGTACCAAGGAGCTGGACATCTTCATGTCGGCCCGCTACCTGGTGACGATCCACGAAGAAGAACATCGTTCGATCCGAGATGTTCGATCCCGTGCCCTGGCCGACCCGCACCTTGTCCTCGGCGGCGGGATCGACATGCTGCTGCACAGCATTCTCGATCTGCTGGTGGACAATTACACTCCCATTCTCGACTGGCTCCAGGAGGAACTGGACGAGCTGGAGGAACAGGCGGTGTCCAATCCGCAGCCCGATCTGCTGCCACGGATTGCCCAGAAGAAACGGGAACTGCTGAACTTCCGCAGGATCATCGGTCCGCAGCGTGAAGTGATTGCCCAGCTTACCCGTGGTGAGGTGCCGTTCATCCGGGAATCAACGCGTGTCTACCTGCGCGATGTTCTGGACCATCTGGTGCGGGCCGTGGAAATGATTGAGCTGTACCGCGATCTGGTGATCGGCGCCCGCGACATCTACATGTCCAGCATCAGCAATAATCTGAACCGCGTCATGAAAGCATTGACGATCATCACCGTCTGCGCCCTCCCGGCTACCGTGATCACCAGCTTCTACGGTCAGAATTTTGAGGTTCCGCTGTTCAAGTGGCTGCTGGAGCACTACGCCGGCTTCTGGGTGTCCATGGGGGCGATTGTGGCGATCGTGCTGGCGCTGCTGTACATGTTCCGGCGGCTGAAATGGCTGTAAGCCGGCCCGGCGGCCGCGGGTTTATTCGGGATCGCCCACCGAAACCGGCACCAGTTCATCACCCACAAGCGCCAGCTCTGCGCGCGGGGGATGGTGCTGCTGATGCATGCGCCACAGCACACCGAGCGAGCTGAAGCCGACATAGAGATACCCCCCTGCGAAGATCAGCAGAAACGGCAGACCGATGATCGCATACCGGTAGTAGACGCTGATGAAAATGAAACAGCACATGTAGATGCCGAAGGCGATCTCGATAATGGGGATCGTCAGCCTCTTGAAGGAAAACACGTTGTCGGGGCGGAAGGCGTCTTTCCCGTGCCTGCCGGTGACCCCGTATTTCGGAGTCCGCACAAACTCGCTTTCCTTCCTGCGGAAATGCGACCAGATGGCCTCAAGA
>JAVQWE010000240.1:0-4876 GCA_033579175.1 Phycisphaerales bacterium
CGACGGACACCGATGGAACCCGCTGCGCGGGCTTGGGCTTCTGACCACGCCTTTTCGCATCGGGATGTTTTCCAACTTTGCGCGGCTCGTTGACCGACACATTTCCAGCGCGAAGCTCCGCTCGGTGCTGTATCAGTATGCCACCTACTCCGGTGCCAGTCCGTTTCGCGCCCCCGCTACGCTGGTTGTGATCCCGTTTGTCGAGATGTACTTCGGCGGGTGGTATCCGCCCGGGGGCATGTATCAACTGGCGATCAAACTCGCAGAGCTGGCCCGCTCCCTGGGGGTGGAAATCCGCACAGGCAGCCCGGTGTCGCGCATCTGCGTTCAGAACAGCCGGACCGGCCGTCGTCCGGTCGTCGCCGGGGTCAAGCTGGCCGATGGGACAGAGCTTCCCGCCGACGCCGTCGTCTGCAACAGCGATGTCGTCTATGCCTATCGGAATCTCATCGACCCCCGATTCCGCCCGCATTTTCCGGACCGACGTCTTGATGCTCTTGAGCCCGGCGGCAGCGGGATGGTGCTGCTGCTCGGTGTCGAGGGCGAATACCCGCAACTCGATCATCACACGAAGTTCATGCCGGCCGACTACGCGAGCGAGCTTCGCGCGATGTTTGACACGCGAACCATCCCCGAGGACCCCTGCATCTATGTCTGCGCCTCAACCCGCACCGATCCCAGCCAGGCTCCCGACGGTTGTGAGAACCTTTTCGTACTCTGTTCTGCGCCGCCGCTCGATGGCCGACTGAACTGGGATCTGGAAGGCCCCCGGTATGAAGCACAGATCCTGCGCGCCCTGGAAGAACAATGCGGTCTTTCGAATCTGCGAAAGCGCATTGTCGTGAAGCGCCGCCTGACACCCGTCGATCTGGAACGCGACTATCACGCCAATGCCGGCAGCATCTATGGCATCGGGAGCAATTCCCGCCGGGCGGCGTTCTTGCGCCCTCCCAACCGCGATCGACATATTCGGGGCCTCTTTTTTGCGGGCGGCGCCACGCACCCCGGGGGAGGGCTGCCTCTGGTGGCACTGTCCGGGAAGATTGCGGCGGAACTGGTACTGGAATACGTCGGCCAGCCTGTTCCCTGACCGCTGGGAAGGTCCGTCAGGTGACTCATGATGCTGCCCGCCACCGCCTCGGACAGCGCGAACGCAGCAGTTTCACGCCCTCCCCGATCGAGGCTAGAATGATTCGGCCATGAGTTGCAGGCTTGCGATCGGCTGTGTCGTTCTGTGTCTGCTCGGTGCGTCCCTCTGGGCGCAGGCGCCTGGCTCGTTGGCAACCCAGCCCCAGCGCAAAGCGCTGGTGGTTCCGCCGAATTTCAAGATCGTCGTCGGGGAACGTCGCAGCGTGGTCTGTCAGGAGGGCGATGAAGCCTGGGTGCGTCAGGCACTTCTGGAGGCAAAGCCGGCGACGATGCCGAGCACCATGCCTTCGGATCTGCTGGAGCGCGTCACGGAATACCGGGACGTGCTCTGCGAGCGTATCGCCCGCGACCTGGGCTTCCCCGACACCGCGCTTCCCCGAAAGCTCATTGACGAGCAGATCATCCCCCTGCTCCGTCGCGCCTGTGACTTTGATCCACCGGTATTCTACATGGTCAGCACCGAGGAAAAAATCCGCGACCTTATCAAAAACGGGTGGGAGAATCCGCTCTTCTATTACAACCGCGCTGCCGACCGAGTCGCCATCAACACGCGCATTGAGCTGTCCATGACCGATCCGATGGACGACACGCTCCTGCCGGCGCTTTATGAGCCACACCACGACTTCGCCACGCGCAAGGCCCTGCTGCTGGATGCCATCGCCCGCGCCGAAGGACGAATGGCCTTTGAACTGGCCGTCCGCAGCGAATATGCCACGCAACTGGCGTTCGTCGCGTTTATCACCACGGACGCGATCCAGCCGCTGAAACTCAAAGCCGATCAGGAGTGGTTCGGCATCGGCTTGGCTGGCGTGCTGTCGGCCAAGTATCTGGCGATCGTCAACGGCATGGAGGAAAACAGCTTCGTGCGCAACATGGTGCAGAACGATCCGGACAATCCGATCCGGCTGGAAACCATCGATCTGCTGAACCCGATCCCGGCCGATCAGATGCGGCAGAATTACCGAAGGGCCTACGTGGATGCCTATCAGCGTAAGGCCTCGAAGGTGATCAAGCACTGGCTGGATCAGCTTCCGCCCGGCGGCCTGGCCAAGACCCTGGCGGCGATCGAAAAGACCGCGCCGACGGACGGACCGGCGCTGATTGAGCTGATTGCCCGGACCACCGGTGTGAACCTCAGTACCGCCGTCAAGCCCGGGTGACGGGCGTGCTGGCTGATGCGGTGGGAAGCCAATCGGATCACCACAACCTCTATGCCAACAGAGGATATCCAATCCCTTTGCCAGCAGGGTCAGGCACATCTGACCGCCATGCGCTATCTCCACGCCGAGCGGGTGCTCGAGGCAGCCGAGGCGATGGCACTGGCAGAGGAAGACTGGGATTCGCTCGCCCGTCTGTACATGCCGCTGCAGGAGTGCCGCCGACAGAAACGGCAGCGCTGCGGGGAAGGGATGGTCCGGCTGGACTGGACCGCATCGGCCCCCGGGGACGTCATCGATGCCCGCGAGGTTGCGAGACAGATCCCACACGGACAGGTACTTCTAGCGGGCTGGGGCAGCATTGAGCCGGCGTGTCAGCTCCGTGCCCTTGCCCGGGAACAAAACCTCTACCTGGAGACCTTCCTGGCGGCCGTCTATGAACTGGCCGGGGGAGCGCGGGTCGTGGCGATCGTTCCGACGGACGAGGTCGCTCTCCCCCCGCCAGAGCCTCTTCCCCTCGATACGCTGCTTCGGAGGCTTCCCCCGCACAGCATCCTGATTCCACTCAGCGAGCTTCCATCCGGTGCCAGACCCGGCGACGCATGCACCTATGCCCGCACGATGTCACTGTGGGAACGGTTGCATCTGCCTTTCCTGTCGCAGGCCGATGCCACCCCCGAACCGAAAGCACGCATCGAAGCATATCGCCGGACCATCCGCGTGGATTACGCCTGCGAGCTGGCCCATCAACGCCTGAGCGATACCGCCCGTGAACTGTCCCGAAACCGGTCCTGAGGCCGTACAATTTCGGACAATCGAGTCTCCGACCGATCGGTTCAGCATCCTGAGGATCAGAACTTGACCGCTGCCAATTCAGCGCCCCGGCAGAGTGGAACACGACCGGGCCGGCGATCAAATGTCTTCTGTGCCCGTACAGCCTCCCTGACCTGATCGAGCCATGCGGACCGGCGTGAAGGCACCGCTGCAAGTGGCTTGCGAGTCTCACCGATCGATTCTCAGTCATCCTGCTCGCTGGAGCATCACCCGCAGATGCCTGCCGCGGCCTGACCGGCGAACTCTCTCTGGCGGCTTCTGGTCATTCAGCGGATTCCGTTGTGGGTTGATCCACTTTTGCTCATGGATTCTTTGCAAACGTCTGCGCCCGTTTCTTGCTGGCCCTGACCCCTTCCCTCTGCCTCTGCGACGGGGTGGCGACCGTGCTCGCTTCGGAGTTGATGGTTTGACCGCCAACGCCGACGCCTGGCTCTGCGGCGTGCGGTTCCGGATTGCTAAGATAATTGCATGCCTCCCACGCTGGAATGGACCGGCTCTTCGCTGCGCCTGCTCGATCAGACACGTCTGCCCGGCGAGACGACGTTCCTCGACTGCACCGATGAAAAGATGGTGTGGGACGCGATTCGACGGCTGGTGGTGCGCGGAGCCCCTGCAATCGGAGTGGCAGCGGCTTACGGAGCTTTTCTGGCCATCGCGCAACAGACCGGGACCGCGCGGGAACTGCGCGCCCGCCTGCGCGAGGCTTGTGCCTTCCTGGCTACGGCGCGCCCGACGGCCGTCAATCTCTTCCGCGCGTTGGAACGCATTGAGGCAGCTGCTGAACGCTCTCTCGAGCGCAACAGCATGCCCGAGGCGTTGGCAGCACCTGCGGCATGGGCCGGAGAACAAGACTCCTCGACAGCGTCAGAATCGCTGCACGACGATCCGGGCGAAATCCTGAAGCAGGCAGTCCTGCACGAATGCCACAGGTTGCGTGAGGAAGACATCGATTGCTGTTACAAGATCGGCAAGCACGGACTGGCCTTGCTCCGGCAGATCAAGCCGGCCCCGCCCATCCGCATCCTCACGCACTGCAACGCCGGCGCCCTGGCCACCTGCGGGATTGGCACAGCATTGGCACCGGTGTATCTCGGTCACCAGCAAGGCATACCTTTTGAGGTGTTTGCCAGCGAGACGCGCCCGCTTCTGCAAGGCGCCCGACTGACCGCGTGGGAGCTTTCGCAGGCGGGCATCCCTGTGACCGTGTTGTGCGAGGGGATGGCCGGGTCGCTGATGGCCGAGGGCAGGATCGATGCGATTCTCGTCGGCGCCGACCGAATCGCCGCCAACGGCGACGTGGCAAACAAGATCGGAACCCTGTCGCTGGCCATCGCGGCGCGACATTTTGGGGTGCCCCTTTTTGTGCTGGCTCCCACGATGACCATTGACCGAAGCACCCCGGACGGCTCATCCATTCCCATTGAGCATCGTTCCCCGCGGGAAGTGTCGCACATCCGAGGGATCGTCACGGTTCCGCCGATGGTGAGCATCTACAACCCGGCGTTTGACGTGACCCCGGTGGGATTGATCAGCGCGATCGTTACCGATCAGAAGATATGGAAGGGAGTCGATACGTTGTAAGTCATGATTCTTCGTCGCGACCGGTCAAAATCTGCGTTATAAGTCGTTGTGAATCAATGACTTATAAAACTGCCGCTGGCTGCCCCGCCGCCGCACGCGGCCGAGCCGGGGAGTACCCACAGACCTTGGCAATGCAAAACGCGCCATAAGCCACG